>CAJXPC010000048.1 GCA_913057845.1 uncultured Pseudomonadota bacterium | reverse complement strand
CGAGATGTAGAGAGGTCTCGTGGGCTCGGAGATGTGTATAAGAGACAGGTTACTTTCTCTCTGTGCACTATTCCTAATCCAGAAAAGGCAATTAGAGAAATCAAACGAACACTGAGATCAAATGGTGTGCTGCACTTTTGCGAACATGGCATCAGTGACAGTCCGCATCTCAAGAAATGGCAGCACCTAATAGAGCCGATATGGAAGCCTTTAGCCGGAGGATGTCACCTCACACGAGATATTTTTGATCTGATCGCCAGCAACGGCTTTGAACTGTTTGATCACCAAGCAATATACGCTAAGCAAGCACCCAAACTTGTCGGACACTTGTACAAAGGTTCGGCTAGGAAACTAAGCTAATTTCGTTTCGGCATCAGCAATTGACGTAGATCTTTTTTAAGCACTTTACCATAATTATTTTTAGGCAAAGAATCAATAAACCGATAATTTTTGGGACGCTTAAATCGAGCGACTCTATCAAGACAAAACTCATCCAAAGCCTGCTCATCCGCAGAAGCACCAGGCAATAGAACCACAAAAGCCACAACGCTCTCACCCCATTCCTCGCTGAACTCACCAACGACAGCCACCTCACTAACTGATTGATGAGTTAACAAAACCTCTTCGATCTCACGAGGATAAATATTGGAGCCGCCACTTATAATTAAATCTTTCGATCGGTCGATCAAAGTCAAAAATCCGTCACCATCAAAAAAACCAATGTCTCCCGTGTGTAACCAGCCATCTTTCCATGTGGCTTGAGTCGCCTCCTCGTCATTCCAATATCCAGAAGCAACAACTGCGCCCTTTACAATAATTTCACCCATTTGACCCACAGGCGCCGGAGACCCACGATCACTAAGAATACTTACCGACATAACGCTTTGGGCAACACCCACTGAAGCGAGACGCTCATCATATCTTTCATGTGATGAGTCATTGATTGCTGCTTTAGACAAGACGGTGATCGTCATAGGTGATTCACCTTGCCCATAGATCTGAACAAACCGGGGACCTAAAATATCCAGCGCTCGCTTAATATCTTGGACATACATGGGTCCTCCACCGTATACAATTGTCTTTAATCCTTTCATTGAATATTCAGAAACCTCTTGAGTTTGCACAAGTCTCTTGACCATCGTGGGCGCCAAGAACATAGATACGCCGTTCCATCCTTGTATTAAATCCAAGACCTCATTCGGATCAAATTGCCCACTGCGAGGTATGATTTGGTTGGCACACCTCATCACATGAGGCAAATCATAAAAACCAGAGCCATGGGATAGCGGGGCCGCATGGATAATGCTATCTGAAGCACGTACATCATCAACGTCCACCAAGTAACTCACCCCCCCCATGAGCATATTGTGGTGCGAGATCATCACCCCCTTGGGCTTACCAGTCGTTCCGCTGGTATAAAACAACCAGGCAAGATCATCAGGTTGCCGGGCTTCCATATCAATCGCTTGGCGCGCATTCGTCAATGCACGATATTCATCAGAACCCACATCAATCACACGAGAGACAATTGCAGAATGCGATGACCCCGAAAAAGACTCTCCCGAGAAGCTCTTAAACACAAAACATACGGTCGACCCAGAGTGTTCCAACATAAAGCTGATTTCTAAAGCGTGGAGCTTTGAGTTGATTGGCACAACTGATAAGCCAGCGTACCAAGCTGCATATCGAATGACGAGATATTCAGGGTGATTTGGCATCGCGATAGCAATCCGATCACCGGGCTGAAGGTATAACTCTTCCCTCATGGAGGTTGCCAGGTAACGAACCCGCTCATAGAACAAACGATAGGTATATAACGTATCCGTCCCGACCGATATCGCAGATCGATCAGGATGTAATTGATACGCTTTTAGCAGAATCTGTGCAATATTCATTGTTAAAAGAATCAATCACCCATTAATCTTTAATGATTACAGCCTCGTGTTACATTATGACGCTGTACGCTTAGTAAATAATAATAACAATCAAATACGCATTACTGGGAGAAAAAAATGATCTTGCGATACGCCGTTAGCGCCATTACCAGCATTTTTCTAATACTCGCGCAGCCGGCCTATTCTGCGAACGCGCCAGAGCTAAGCGTGCGACATACCATTGAGATAGATGCCTCGACCGAAAAAGTCTGGAATGTGGTTAGCGACTTTGGTGGTTTGCACCATTGGTTAATTTTTATTGAGGATACTCAAATTACACTTGGAAAAAATAGGGAGCTGGGTGCAATTCGATTATTGACCCGCGGCAACGGAACGAAAATCGAAGAGCGACTCGTGGAGTACGATCCTTACAACATGACGGCCTCTTACACCTACGTGCAAGGCGTACCACTCTCGAGTGATTACTATTCAACGATGACAGTGACAGAGACAAAAAATGGCAAATCACAAGTCGAATGGAAAGCTACATTTAAACGCGTGCATTACTGGACAGATACCCCGCCAGCGGGCAAAGATGATGCGTCTCTGGTAAAAATATACAACAAAGTCTATTCCGTTGGGCTTGATGCAATGAAGAAAAAAATTGAATCAGGAGCTTTATAACTATACTGACAAGAGACTAAAATTTAAGATCGTGATAAACGATTTTGATGGATCTAAAATCTAACTCAAAAATGGCCCATGCCCACGATCGTTCAATTTGAAAGTCGCACTGGAAACCTGATTATGTTTAAGGAGCACGCGATACCGCTTCTTAAATTAATGGGGCTCACCGGTGCGATCCCAAGCGCCATATTGCCAAATGAAATTCTAGATGCGTTGAGACGCGCTCGCGCTCATCCATCGCTCTCACAATCGTCCATGACTAGCGAAAACAATCAAAACAATGAAATTAATATCCCGTTGAATACGAGAGCTAAACCTCTTTTTGATTTGCTTGAACGAGCAGAGGCTCGCAACTGTGAAGTAATGTGGCGATAACCATTGCGTATTTGGCTAGACCAATGAGCGGCAAACATTCGGGATAACAGGAGATTTAAACGCGTGCCCAATACTACAAACTTCTTTCGCCTCGATAATAAGATCGCCATTATTACAGGGGCGAGCCGAGGGATTGGAAAGTCCATAGCAATTGCTTACGCTCAACACGGGGCAAAAGTTATCGTATCGAGCAGAAAAATTGATGCCTGTCAGGAGGTGGTCAATCACATTCGAACGTTCGGCGGTGAGGCGACGGCGACGGCCGCAAACATATCTGATAAGTCTAGTCTTGAAGATTTAGTGCGCTTTTCGAAGGACACGTACGGGGGCGTTGATATCCTCGTATGCAATGCGGCATCCAATCCCTTTTACGGACAATTAAAGGATATTCCAGATGCGGCATTTGAAAAGATCTTAAATAATAATATTTTGAGCAATCACTGGCTATCGTCCTTAGTGACGCCCCATATGGAGCTTAGGAACGGAGGCTCTATACTCATCGTTTCCTCAATAGCAGGACTTAAAGGAACACCAGGACTTGGAGCCTACGCGATTTCTAAAGCTGCGGATATGCAATTAATTCGAAATCTTGCGATTGAACTAGGCGACAAAAAGATCAAAGTGAATGGCATTGCCCCTGGCCTCATCCGAACCGACTTCGCAAAAGCCCTATGGGAAGACTCAAAAACACGCGCTCACTACGAAGAAAAAACGGCGCTCAAACGATTGGGCGAACCTGAAGATATTGCTGGTGTTGCGCTTTTCTTGGCCTCCGACGCGTCCGCGTACATCACGGGACAAACCATTGTCGCTGACGGCGGGATCACAATTGCCGGCTAGACTGCCGCATAGTCTCCTCACGCACCAAATAATCATCAACTAGGTTTATAAAAAGGATCCGCCAAATGTCTGAACTTATCCTTCACCACTATCCAGCATCTCCCATTTCAGAAAAAATTAGGGTTATTTTTGGCTTAAAGAACATATCTTGGCGCTCCGTAGAGATACCTAACCTTCCGCCAAAACCTGATGTTATTCCGCTATCAGGCGGGTATAGGCGAACCCCGATCATGCAGATAGGTGCTGATATTTTCTGCGATAGCCAAAGAATTTTATCTGAGATAGAGCGTCAGAACCCATCACCATCAATGAGCATGGGGCTGATTCAAATAATTAATCATTGGAGTGATCAATTATTTCACCCTATAGTTGCTGTAGCGATTGCAAGCTCATCAGATGTTTTTCCCAAAGAATTTTTAGAAGACCGTAAGAAATTGTTCTTAGGAGACTACGCAGACATTGAATCTGTTAAGACACAGATTCCAAATTTTATCGCCCAAATCAGAGCTCAGTTTTCTTGGGCAGAAACAGCCATAGGAGATAATAGTGGGTTCCTTTTAGGGGAGGAGGCGACCATAGCAGATGCCTCTTTATTTGCCCTCACCTGGTTTATTAGGCGGCGTTGGGAAATTGGAGAAGAATTTATGGAGGAGTTCCCTAATATTTGCCTCTGGGAACAATCCATCAAGGACATTGGACATGGGACGTCTACTGACATGACCTCGCAGGAAGCGCTGGATACAGCTCAAAATGCTCAAACAACATTCAAGTCAAAATCATACATCAATGACAAACAAGATATCGCAGTTGGTGATAGCGTCTCCATCGTTTTTGACGGGAATACTGGAGAAAAGACAGTAGATGGTGCAGTACATACGATAGATAAAAATAGTATAGGTTTACTACATACGAATGAACGTGTCGGCACCGTTTGCGTCCATTTTCCAAGAGTAGGTTACCGAATTGAACGCATCTAAAAACACATTGGCCATCAAAAATTTTACTGAGGGGGAAATTAACTTGTCCATGCATACAAAATTCGATTTTTTAAAAGCAATGACTATTGTCCTAGCTTTGGGTTCAATCAGCTTATTCGGCTGCTCAGAAGAAAACACCAACGCCAAAACATACAAACTTGTCACTGGACCTCAAGGAGGAGCCTGGTACCCACTGGGTGGCGCGCTAAAAGGCCTTATAGAAAGAGATCAATCAGATATAAAAATTCAAGTATTGCCTGGGGGTGGAGTTTCTAACGTACTCGCTCTACATACCGGACAAGCAGATATCGCACTCGCCCAGAGTGTGACAAGCTTAGACGCAATAGAAGGTAGAGCTCCATTTCAGGAGCCACTTCAAAATATTTGTAATGTCGCCACATTTTACCGACAGTACTTTCAAGTAGTAACACTTGCCGAGTCGAGCGTAGACACACCCTTTGATCTAAAAGATAAAGTTCTAGCAACCCAACCTCGAGGCGCTACAGGAGAGGCCATTACCAGTCACTTATTGCAAGCACATGACATGGATTATAAAAGCCTCTCAAATGTAAGCTTTGGGTCGTACACAGATTCAGTAACTCTGATGAAAGATGGAAATGCCGACGTATTTACCTTAACAACGACCATCCCATCCGGAGCTGTTATGGATTTGGCCAGCTCTCGGTCCGTCAAATTAATGCCCATGTCGGAGGACGCTCATGAGCGAATGCAAAAAATAAATTCAAAATACGAACGAGGTGTTATCCCCAAGGGGACTTACCCTGAACAAAATGAGGATGTACCAACAATCTTTTGGTATACGCATCTTACCGCTCGCTGCGACGTAGAAGATCAGGTCATAGGACACATTCTTGACTCTATCGTATCGGGATCAATGGAGCTCGTTTCGGTAACCAAAGCCATAGCAGGCCTCGATATACCAACCATGACACGCGACATTGGTGTTCCCATGCACCCCGGAGCGAGCAAATGGTATGAAGACCAAAAACAAAACTAACAGTAGCCGTGCGGTTGACTGATAAAAAAGTGATGCTAAAAACTATGAGTCCGATTGCAACAATCATTTCTTTAGTTGCACTGTCCATGTCTGGCTTTCACCTATATATCGCATGGCAAGGACCACCGGACGCGCTAACCTTAAGGGCCACACATTTAGCATTCGCGTTGATACTTGTATTTTTAACGAGTGGCAGCTTGAACAAAGAGGGACAGCGACGGACCGTCAAGATTGAATCCTTCATATTGATCGTGCTGAGCATTGCCGCTTGCGCCTATTTAGTCCTCTATCAAGACTATATCGTGAGCCGTATGACATATGTAGACCCGCTCAACCCTATTGACCTCACGTTCGGCGTCATCACCATACTCCTAGTATTAGAAGGAACGCGCCGCGCTGTGGGCTGGGCACTACCGATCACGGCTGTTGGGTTTCTAACCTACGCCCTCACAATTGGCGGTGTAGATTTTCAACGTGTCATCGAGCAAATGTATATGGGGACAGAAGGTATTTTAGGCATTCCGTTATACGTCTCTGCCACATACGTCATGTTGTTTATCCTCTTTGGTGCACTCGTGGAGAGAACGGGAACTGGTGCATTATTTATGGATTTCGCAATGGGACTCGCTGGTCATTCAGCCGGAGGTCCTGCAAAAGTCTCATGCATTACCAGCGGAATGTTTGGCACGGTTTCGGGCAGTGCCGTTGCAAATGTGATGACAACTGGGGCATTCACGATTCCACTCATGAAACGACTTGGTTATAAACCGGCCTTTGCAGGCTCCGTCGAAGCCGTAGCTTCAACAGGTGGGCAAATCATGCCGCCAATCATGGGTGCTACGGCATTCATAATGGCCGAATTTCTTGGAGTCAGTTACCTTACTGTTGCCATGTACGCCCTCTTACCGGCGATACTCTATTACGTTGCTTTATTTCTAAGCATTCATTTTGAAGCTAAAAAAAATGGCATGCACGGACTAGACAAATCTGAACTTCCGAAAGTATCAAAAGTCCTTAAGGAGCGCGGCCACCTATTCCTTCCCTTAATCATCATTATCGGCACACTTATGCTTGGTTTTAGCGCGCCATTTGCAGCGCTGTGCGGCATCATGAGCACCATTCCAACAGCGCTTCTCCGAAAAACGACTCGAGAATACATAAACATTAAAAATATACTGAAAGCGCTTGAGGAAGGAGCGAAAAATACCGTTACTGTCGCCCTTGCATGCGCTTGTGCTGGCATTGTCATCGGTGTGATCTTCATCACTGGATTAGGGTTAGAGTTCACGAATTTAGTGCTTTCCGCAGCAAATAATCACCTATTTCTAGCACTTGTTTTAACTAGTTTTGCCGGCATTCTGCTCGGTATGGGTATGCCAACCGCACCCGCTTACATCATGCAAACCGCACTATTGGTCCCCGCACTAGTGAAGCTAGGCGTTATGGTTGAGGCCGCCCATATGTTTGTTTTTTATTTTGCCATTCTATCTGCCATCACTCCCCCCGTTGCATTAGCTGTGTATGCTGCAAATGGTATTTCGCGCGCATCAATTTGGGACTCCAGCATCACCGCACTACGACTTGGCGCGACGGGGTATATCATTCCATTTATGTTTGTCTTTGGCCCATCTCTGCTGCTCATTGGTACCGGCATGGAAATAGTACAAACGAGTATTACAGCAGTCATTGGCGTCATATGCCTTGCGTCCGGCCTCTCTGGATACTTATTTAAAGTAACCTCAGTCTGGGAACGCATAAGCTTATTAACTGCCGCATTAGTTCTCATTAAACCAGGTCTAGAGAGCGACATCATTGGAGCGGCACTCATAACGTTGACCCTTATTGGTCAATTACGAAGGGAAAAAATATCGCATCAATAAGTAATCAAGATACAGAACGCCACAACTCAAAAAATATTTTTTAGGTCTCAGCCTGCGCTCTAAATTATAATAAGAGCATGCTGACTAAATTGAGAAATAAAAATGTTTGATTGGTTCGCCTCACCGGAGGCATGGGTCGCACTTGGAACACTAACAGCTTTAGAAATTGTTCTGGGCATCGATAATATTATTTTCCTCTCAATACTTGTTAACCGTTTACCACAAGCACAACGTAAGTTTGCGCGACGTCTTGGACTCTCACTCGCGATGGTCGCCCGATTAGGACTCCTTTTCTCGCTCTCATGGGTGATGTCACTCCGTGAACCAATTATCACATTGGCTAACTTTCCAATATCAGGTCGTGACCTGATTTTATTCTTCGGTGGATTATTTCTAATTGGGAAGGCAATCCAGGAAATTCATGAAGCGCTAAAGGGTGCAAGCGTTGAGAGAACATCGAGCAAAAGAGCTAGCCTGCTCTCAATACTTATTCAAATATCTATTTTAGATATCGTTTTCTCGCTAGACTCGGTAATCACTGCAGTCGGCTTGGTGGATCAACTAAGCATCATGGTTATCGCTATCGTTTTAGCCGTTGCTGTCATGATGTTTGCAGCCGAGGGCATTGGCAACTTCGTAGACAAATACCCCACCATCAAGGTACTCGCGTTGGCATTCTTAATATTGGTCGGCATCGTACTGGTCGCCGAGTGTTTTCAAATTCACATACCAAAATCTTATATTTACTTTGCTATGGCCTTTTCGCTCGCGGTTGAGCTCATCAATATCAAACTTAGAGGCCCTCAAAAAATATCGAATTAGTAATAACTTGGTCAGGTATTTAAAAAATTCAAAGGCAGCCCCGGACAATGCCATTCAAAGGAATATAGTCGACCCAGTCCAGAGGAGGTGACAAAGGCAGTCCTGAGGTCTGGGCCACCAAAACAAACATTTGTCACCATTAGATCAAATTCAGGCACTGGTACTCGCGCTCTCACCTCTCCCGTCGGGGCGATAGCTGTGAGACACCCCGTCCCAAGTGTTGCGACAACAACGTTACCTTCAGCATCGACCGCGAGTGAATCAAGTTTCTCGTAACCACTAAATTTATGAAGTATCCGGCCCGGCCAAAAAAGATGTGGTCCGTTTTTCTTCAACACACCCGGCGAATCTATATCAAACGCCCAAAGTCGAGCGGCATTCGTCTCAGCAACATAGAGTGTTTTCTCATCTGGCGACAGACCGATTCCATTAGGGGTGTCAAAAGGATGGATCAACTCAACGATCATTGAACCGTCGACCTTAGCGTAAAACACTGACCCTCGATCTAGTTGTCTACCGCGGCGCTTACCTAAGTCCGTGAAATAAAATCCACCTAAGCGGTCAAAAACAATATCATTTGGCCCTTTAAGAGATTCTCCATTGCACTCTCGATAAAGAGTAGTGACTTCACCGCTTTTTAGGTCAACCGTCTGTATCGACCCACCTTCGTAATCATCCGGCAGCGCTTCCCCCGGCCGATTAAAGGGCCCTGTCTTAGTCCAAACAAATCCACCGTTATTACAGATGTACATTTTCCCATCGGGACCGAGTGCCGCTCCATTGGGCCCTCCGCCACAATCGGCCACGATAGTTTTCCCCCCCTCAGGATCAACACGCGTGAGCGTTTTACGTTCAATTTCCACGAGCAAGACGGAACCATCGGGCATGGCCACAGGTCCTTCAGGAAATAACAATCCTCGACAAATTTCTTTCAATGTAATTCCTCCACAAAATAATAACTGTCTCTTATACACATCTCCGAGCCCACGAGACCTCTCTACATCTC
>CAJXPC010000047.1 GCA_913057845.1 uncultured Pseudomonadota bacterium | reverse complement strand
GTTGATTCCTATTGTTCATCGAACTGCCCAGCTGTCTATTTTGTTGACAAAAAGAACCAGCCATCTAAAACACCATGCAGGTCAGGTCAGCTTCCCAGGCGGAAGAGTTTCGGATGAGGATGCTAACAGGAAGATAACTGCCTTGAGGGAAACTCAAGAGGAGATTGGATTACATCTCGATGAGTCTGATTTGTTAGGGAGATTGCCTGAATATGATATTCGAACGGGTTTTAGAGTTACTCCAGTTGTTGCCTGGATTGAGTCTCCTTTTGATTGTGTTTTAGATCCCTTCGAGGTGGACTCAATATTTGAAGTGCCTATGGAAGTTGTATTAGACCTTGGCAATTACAAGCTTTCATCACAATCTAACGAATCTGAGAAACGATATTTTTATAGGTTACCGCACCTTGATCACGAAATCTGGGGAGCTACCGCGGGAATGCTATATATTTTAGCGTCTACTCTGTTGGAGGTTTAGCTAACGTGAAATCACCAGTCACAGCAGCAGTGCGATTCTTGAGGGCTCATAAGATCGCCTATACCGAGCACCTATACGCTTATCAGGAGCGTGGAGGAACGACTGTTTCTGCTCGAGAATTGGGTATTTCGGAGCATGTCGTTGTTAAGACCCTTATCATGCAAACCGAAGATGCTAAGGCACTGGTCGCTCTAATGCATGGTGATAAACAGGTCTCCACCAAAAGTCTGGCGCGCATTATTGGGGCGAAGAGAATTACGCCATGTGACCCTAAGGTTGCGACTAAGCATTCGGGGTATGTGGTTGGTGGGACATCCCCATTTGGCACCCGGAAGGTCATGCCGATTTACATGGAGAAATCAATTCTCGATTTACCCAGAATTTATATTAATGGCGGAGCAAGAGGTTTTTTAGTGAGCCTTACGCCTAGCGTACTGACAGACGTAATTAAAGCTATACCTGTGAGCGTAGCAACTGAAGGTGAAGCATAAGCAGTTGTTATAGGCACCTTATCCACCCTGGACCCTAACGATAACATCTAAATTCTCGCCATGACGGTGAATTGAAATTGTAATGTCCTCACCAATTTTAAAATCATCCATCAACCCATAATACTTGCTGATAGATTCAACCGGCATGCCTTCGATTTTGGTGATGATATCTCCAGGGACAATAACGCTATCAGACCTTAGTCGGGCAGCTTCAAGCCCGGAGTTCGCGGCGGAAGATCCCGGAGTGACTCTTAGAATCGCAACGCCTTTAATCCCCATGGTTTCTGTAATGCGCTTATTAATCCCTGGATCAAGGTGTATGCCAATGCTTGGTGGTGTGTATTTTTTGTGCTGTATTAATTGCGGAACAACTCGATTAATTGTGTCGACTGGAACGGCAAATCCGATACCAGCAGAAGCTCCTGATGGACTGTATATGGCAGTGTTGATACCAATCAATCGTCCATAAGAATCAAGCAATGGGCCTCCTGAGTTTCCAGGGTTGATTGCTGCATCCGTTTGAATTAGATGTTCAATATTTTGTCCGCCTTCCGAACCGAGACTCCGATTCAGCGCAGATATTATTCCGGTTGTTAGCGTCCAATCTAATCCAAAGGGATTACCTATCGCGTATACTTTTTGTCCTACTTTGAGGTCATCACTCTCTCCAATAGGGATCGGTGGGGGTGATTCGGTTGCAACTGTAATTTTTAGAACCGCAAGGTCGTGTGATGGGCTTACGCCTACTAAAGCAGCTTTATAGTCTCTACCATCCTCAAGCCTGATTGTAGCTTCGCTGCTACCCTTAATGACATGAAAATTAGTGATGACATGTCCTTGTGAATCCCATATTAATCCTGAGCCTGTTCCACTTGGAACCGAAAATATATTGCGTGTCCAATGATCTCTAACGCGTTGCTTGGTGCTGATAAAAACTACTGATTTTTTAGCATGTTCAAAAATAGCTATGGTTGAATTTTCTTCATCAGTTAGTGGCCCTCTAGGAGTGATCGTTCGTGCCGCTATTTTGTTGAGGTCACTCGCGGCATTCAGGTAGACCAATCCTCCTGTAAGGCAGGCAATAATTAACATCATTATTGTTGCGATCCGAGATCTAAATCTGTATTGACTGTTTCTGGACATAAAGCGGGTGTTATTAATGAATTTGGTTAAGTTTTATTTTTTTTAAGAGTTTCTAGGAGTGCATCTATCCGTTCGTGATTTTCATTGGATCCGATGTAAGTTCTAAATAACCACTCTTGAATGCGCATGCTGCTTTCGAGATCTTGATTGAGCAATTGATTTGAAAGTTGTTTGGTTTCAATAAGGCATTGTCTGTCAAATTTAGCCATATTGCGTGCTATTTCAAGAACGTGGCCCAGAAGCTCATCAGTTGGATACACTTCATTGACAAAACCAATTTCTTTTGCCTCTGCTGCATCATAAATGCGCCCAGTAAGTGTTAACTCCTTCGCTCTACCGAGACCAATGATGCGCCAGAGGGGGTCCAGTATTGGTGTTAGCGATAGCGCTATTTCACGTTGCCCGAATTTTGCTTTTGTCGAAGCGTAACGGAAGTCGCACATCATGGTCAGATCGAATCCGCCAGCTATAGCTGGACCGCCAACTGCACAGATGACAGGCAGTGGACAAAACAAAATAGAGCGATAAGTTTGGTGAAACATAGCTGTATAGGACTCATTATTCAGTTTCTCGAGTTTTCTAATTTCATTTAAATCAAAGCCGGCTGAGAAGTACTGTTCTCCTCCGGTGAAGACTATTGCGTGTATTCCAGCATCTTGGGGTAATGCCGCAAATGCTGCAGTAATCTCTTGCAGTACCTCGGGAGATAGAGCATTCCGCTTTTCTGGTCGGTTAATAGTCACTATTGCGACTTTTTCGTCTATTGTGATATCCAAGTGCTTAAAATTTGATGTTTGCATAAGATTCGAATTTGTCGGTTAGTAGGTTAATTAATTGGATGTTGATTAATAACGTTCATTCTAGTTAATTTTTTATAGATTTTTTTAAAGATTATCTACAAAGGTATACTGCTTTATATCTTATTAAGATCGTATGTTCGGTAAAAAAATTTTCTTTGAGGAAATAATTTCGTGGAAGTTTTTGTAATCATTGGTGCGGCGATTTGTGGTTGGGTTTGTTCTGATCAATTTAATCAAGTGAAACTATCTAACGATAGATTGTTCGATCAATTTATTGATTCTGATTTTGTTTCAGCAAAACCATGGTTGTTCATGATTTTTTTAAGCACTTTGTGGGCCTTATTCCTATTAATTATTTTGGTAATTACGCAACTCATATTCCAAAAAAGTCCACCTCTGTTGTTTTTTTGGGATGTGTTGGTTCTTGCAATAATGTTTAATTTCTCCGATGTTCGGAGTGTTACTTGCTCTAGTGACCGTATAAAAACAGAGCCTTTCCTCCTACATTATTACCCCTCGAATCAGCGCATCGCGCAACTGTTTTCTATAACGGCATCCCGAATATTTGGCCTTATGTTTTGGTATTGCTTAATGCCAGGTTTATCTGGTGCGATACTCTTTTTTATTAGTCTCAGCGCGTATAACGCCCTAATGAGGACTTACTCGCTAGAAACGGTTAGGCGATCCCAGTGTTTAGTTGTCACGCACTTCATGCTGGCGTGGTTGCCACATCGGTGCCTTGGACTTACATACGCACTGGTCGGTGATTTTGAAACAGCCATGCGATGTTGGCGAGACCAGGGCGGCCAATCTGGTTTGGGACTTTGGCGTACTCTATTATCCGCGAGTGGGGGAGCGCTTAATATGCAGTTTGGAGGAGCTTCTACAGCGAACGGTAAGGAAATATTTACACCGAAGTTTGGTATTTCAGAGCACTTGATTCTGGATCAAGCGGCTACGCGGTCAGTGGCGTTCTTTTTGCGTAGTTTTTTGTTGTGGCTATTTGTTTTGTTTATAGTAGACATTTTAATTTGAGTCGATTGTTGTCTGTTCCTGTTGCGGCTAACCGACAATTTCTGCAAGTATTGTTTTGTATTCCTCCCATCTGGTAGGACGGATAAGCTGCTCTTTAACGGCAGCAATAATGTGGCAATTCGGTTCTACCGTATGTGTACAGTTGGCAAATTGGCACTGATTGAGGTGATCACGGAATTCGATGAAATAATTGGCTAGGTGTTGGGGATTGATATGTTTAAGTCCGAATGACTGCAATCCAGGACAGTCGATCAATGATGTCGATTCGTCTAATCGGTAAAGTTGGGCATGTGTCGTTGTGTGTCTGCCAGTTCTTAGTTTGCTAGATATGGATGCGGTTTTAGCATGTGCTGCACTGATGATATTATTGACAATTGTTGATTTCCCCACCCCTGATTGACCGACAAGTACAATTCTTTGATCCTTAATTATCTCTCTGATCGATTGTGTGTCAGTGATTGCGGAGACTGCGATAGGGTTATACCCCAGACTCGTGTATAGCTCGATGAAGTTGTTTGACGAGGCGTTTTCACCTAAGTCTGCTTTATTAACCAGAATCCTTACTTTAATGTGTTGTTCTTCCGCCGCGACTAAACAACGTGTAATCAGAGAGTAATTGATGGGTAAGTCAGTCGCTACCACCATGATGATCATGGTGATATTTGCTGCGATTAGCTTTTGTTTAAAGGTGTCGGATCGCCAAAAAATAGAAGAACGCTCATCAATGGCGGTAATTCTTCCCTCCGAGCCTATTACGTTCAGGACGCATTCATCGCCACAAGCATATTTGGTTGATTTTCCTCGAGGATAAGCCATGATGACTAATCCATCAGTTAGCTCAACGAAGTAGTGCCTACCGTGAGCCGATATGATGGTGCCTTTTAGTGTTGGCGAATCGGTATTCAAACGGATGAACTCATCCCGTTATTGATGTGGTGGAAATAATGTGAGTGGTTTACAAGTCAAAGAGGTAATCGACTTTAGCCGCACAAATAAAATCATTTTCGCTGAGTCCATTGATAGCATGTGTTGTGTAGCCGACATTGCAAGTGTTGTATCCGACAGACAGGTCCGGGTGATGGTCTTCCCTATGAGAAATCCACGCTACTGCATTAACGAATGCGAGTGTCTGATAATGATCCTTAAATTTATATTCTTTACTAATGCGATTTTCAACGTAATCCCATCCTTCCAGACCGTTAAGCATCAGATGAACTTGCGTTTCAGGAATGGGATCTACGCCACCTTCGCAAGGCTTGCATTTTTGCCTAATAAGATTTTCAGTAATTTTATTTGTCAATTTTTAAGTAGTTGCTCGGTTAGTTAATAGAGGCTTCAAGTCTCGAAATTCGTGCTGAGGCTGGAGGGTGTGAGTCATAAAAAGCTGAGTATAATTTATCAGGTGTTAGGGTTGATGAGTTATCTTTATAGAGTTTTATGAGGGCCTTAATTAGCTCTTGCGCAGGGGCTTGCTGCGCCGCATACGCATCCGCTTCAAATTCATTTTTCCTTAGGTAGGCTGCAAATAATGGTCGAAATAGAAACAAGAATGGTGGCAGACCAAAATAAAAAGCGGCCAGCAGTAAAGAAGGCGAGCCAAACGCGTGTAGGTTCAGGGCCTCATGTATAAATGCTGACTGTTGAAGCGTGCCAAGTAACGCAAAGAACACGAGACTAACCAAAACTAAAAAGCACGTTAATTTAAATACATGCTTCAGCTTAAAGTGTCCCAATTCATGTGCTAAAACAGCTTCAATTTCTTCTGGGCTATGTTTGTTAATGAGCGTATCAAAAAATACGATTCTTTTGGATTTACCAAATCCAGTGAAGTACGCATTTCCGTGACTGCTCCTGCGGCTTCCGTCCATTACAAATAACCCGCTAGATTGAAAGCCACATTTCTTTAGTAAGCCCTCAATCCGCTCTTTAAGCTTTTCGTTATTTAGCGGTGAAAATTTGTTGAACATTGGTGCTAAGACCGTTGGGGAGATGTACTGGATGAAAAACCAGAACGTCATTGCAAGCAGCCAGGCATACCACCACCAGTTAATACCTGCAGTCTCCATTACCCATAGCAACCCGGCGATGAATATTGATCCAATAATCGCTGACACAGCGAGCCCAATCATAAGATCTTTAAAAAACAATGAAAGAGACATTTTATTGAACCCGAATTTTTCTTCCAGGACAAATGTTTTGTATAGGTCTATGGGTAATTGGGCTAAAGATATAAATAGACCTATGAGCCCAAAGAAAATCAATCCTGACAGAATGGTTCCTGATGTGGTCGTCGATGACAGGTCATGAAACCAATTCAGTATGCCTCCGAATGTCAGAGCAATAAGCAAAGCTGCATCCACAAGGGCAGAAACGTTGGACAGTTTCATTTTTGCTTCTGTATAGTTTGCAGCCTTTTGATGGGATTCCAGAGAAATGTCTTCGGAGAAGACTTTGGGCACGTGATCTTGGTTTGCTTTTACGGTCTTGATCTGGCGCATAGAGAGCCAGATTTTTATGCTTACTGACGATAATACGAACAGTAGGAAGATGTATGAAAATGCATTATTAATCATAATTTTTTGACTAGTGTTAGATGTTACGAATTTTAACGAAGAACTTGATGCTCAATGATAGTTATAATCATGAATTATGCCTCAAAGTACTGAAAATTTAATTTGGCTTGATATGGAGATGACGGGACTCCTCCCGGAGCACGACCGTATTATTGAGCTGGCGATCGTTATTACTGACTCCGAGTTGAATGTTTTGGGTGAGGGTGGCGTTTGGGTCATTCATCAATCTGAGGTCATTCTTGACGGAATGGATGCTTGGAATAAAAGAACTCATGGCAAGAGTGGTCTCATTGAGCGTATCAAGATGTCCACGAGTCACGAAAGCGAAGTAGAGCAATCAGCGCTCGAGTATCTTAAACGATTCGTACCTCCGAATACGTCCCCCATGTGTGGGAATTCAATATGTCAGGATAGGCGCTTCATGGCCAAATGGATGCCGGAATTGGAATCTTATTTCCATTACCGAAATCTTGACGTGTCTACTTTGAAAGAACTGGCTAAACGTTGGAAGCCGGAGACAATCAAGGGGTTAGTGAAGAAAGGAAAGCATGAGGCGCTAGCCGACGTGGAAGAGTCAATTGACGAACTTAAGTATTATCGAGAGCACTTTATCGTTAGTTAGACCTTTGTTTTAGCGTGTTGATGCGTTCTATTAAATTGGCGCTAGAATTAATTTTTCCGTGAGCATTATCATTTGAATCTAACTTTTCTTCAATTGTTTTTGCGAGCGATTTCCCAAGCTCTACGCCCCATTGGTCGAAAGAGTTGATGTTCCAAATGACCCCTTGAACAAATACTTTGTGTTCGTATAGTGCGAGGAGGCTACCTAATGTTTTTGCATTTAATTCATCTAAAATAATCACATTAGAAGGACGATTCCCTTCAATAATTCGTGATGGTTTTGTTTTTTTACTCAATGTCTCTTGGCCTCGATTTCCAAATGCTAGGGCCTCGATCTGCGCAAGGCAGTTGGCTAGTAAAGGCTTGACACTTTGTTGGTTTTTACTGTTCTTTACGACACCAATAAAGTCGCAGGGGGTTACTATCGGGCTTTGGTGTAGATGCTGTGCGAAACTGTGTTGGAAGTTCGTTCCTCTGGAACCCCAAATGATTGGAGCGGTGGTGTAGTCTATGGCTGACTCGGATCTGTCGACCATCTTACCGTTGCTCTCCATTTCGAGTTGTTGCAGGTATTCAGGGAACAATGAAAGACGCTCTGTGTAAGGAAGTATCGCTTGAGCGGAGTGATTTCTAAAGTTTATATGCCAAATGCCTACAAGTGCGAGCATGATTGGCAAGTTAAGCGCAGCGGGAGTGCTATTAAAGTGAAGATCCATCTCTTCGGCACCTTTTAGGAGCGCTTCAAATTCTTCAAATCCGAGTCCGATGGCAATCGGGAGTCCGACCGCAGACCAAAGCGAATATCTACCACCAACCCAATCCCGAAATTCATAAATATTTTTTTTTCTGATGCCAAATTTTTCTGCGGCAGAGGCGTTTGCCGTGGTGGCGACAAAATGATGTTCAATCACAATTTTTTCGTCAACGTTTAATGTTTGCGTAAGCCAAGATAGCGCCTTTTTAGCATTTGTAATCGTTTCTGCAGTAGTGAAGGTTTTAGACGCGATTATGAATAGCGTCTTAGCTGGGTTAACGTTATTAAGTTTTTCAGTTAAGTCTGATTCGTCAATATTAGATACGAATAGGACGCGTGGATCGCCGTCGCTTCTAAGAGCTGAGTACACTAATTTGGGTCCTAGGTCAGAGCCACCAATGCCGATATTGATGACTGCATCAATATTTTGCCCCGTAGCGCCAATGAGTAGACCATCTCTAAACTTATTCGATAGTATGCGCATCTGTTCTAGATTTTTATGGGTGGACGCTCTTATTTCGTCTGGTGGCCCCTCAGGGGTTGTTTTACCGCTGGACCTCAGTGCGGTATGCAGCACGGCTCTATTTTCGGAAGTGTTTATTCTTTTCCCCAAAAACATCGCCGTGATTTGATCTCTCAGGTGCGTGTGATCGCAAACAGTTAAGAGCAAGTCCCGTGTTTTTTCATTTATTTGATTTCTAGAGTAGTCGAGATATAGCCCTCCGAGCTCGAGTGAGAATTTTTCGGCTCTACTAGGATCTTGATTAAAGAGTTCTGTAATCGTTCCAAGGTCGGGGTCTCTCGCGCATTCCTCGAGATTCTTCCATGTGGATGAGTTAAATAGTCTAGGCATATGGCGATATTCGTTGCGTTTACATTAAAGGACGATATTTAATCTTCATAGTGCAAGTGTTAAAAATCCGTCTTAATACATCATAGTAAGGTTGACTGGGTTACCCGTCAAACTGCAAAAAAATATGTCTATCAACGTTAATAGAGGTATTTTTTGTAGTTGAAGTGTGGAGGATTGCACCCTTCTTTTTTGTCTTTGCCTTTGTCGATACGGAGGCCTTAGCAACCGTTGCTACAGTAGTATTTACAGCTTGCTGAGTTTGTTGTTGGAATTTGATGCTGTGTCGAATGCCTGATTTGCAAATGACATAAATGTTTTACCGCGGAGGCCATTAGCGGAGCATCTGGATAAGTATTTTCATCAATTACATCTGGGTTTTTTGCAATATTGACATTCGTGTCTGTTAATGTTTTTTTAATAACCTAGAAAGCTCTGCTGCTAGTTGTGTTGTCAATAGCATTCAGTTCAGTGTTCTTTGCCATGTTTTTTCTTGAGTCACCGAGATTTGATCAAATGTAGTTATGCGCTGCTCACCTCGATTAGTAAGGTAAATTTGGTGCATCGCATTAAATTACAGCTTATTTTAGAGAGGTCAGACACATTGTTAAAATAGTTAACAAATAGTATTATATATTTTAACTATTATAATCAATAACTTATATATTTTAATTCCAGACCAAAGCTAGCTGCCTATAGCTCTACTTGTAGAGCTATAATTTGTAAGTGTGTGCTTACATACTTAGGGTTCTACAAAGGTGGTTTGTGTTAGATCTGTCTCTTATACACATCTCCGAGCCCACGAGACCTCTCTACATCT
>CAJXPC010000046.1 GCA_913057845.1 uncultured Pseudomonadota bacterium | reverse complement strand
GGTCTCGTGGGCTCGGAGATGTGTATAAGAGACAGCTTTCACGGTTACCAATAACTAGGGGGACAGCGCTTTATAGGATTTACAAGCGCATTAGTTAGACCGTCTTACGTAAACATTCACACCAAGCTTATTTCTCGTTTTGGCAGCTGATGTGAATATGGAGAATTACTGATGCATTATCGTCTCTCATTTATTCTCGTCTCGCTCATCTTCTTTGGACGCATAGGGCTCAGCGCCTCACTGCCTGTCGATATCTCTACGGTCGACGTGCTCAGCAATGGCACGCGAATCAGCGCAACGGTTTACATGCCGCAAGTTGATGACGCCACATTAAAGCTACCTGCTATTGCGATGGCTCACGGCTGGGGTGGCGAAGCGGCACACCTGTCACGGTATGCCACAAAATTTGCAGCAGCCGGTTTTCTGGTTGTCGCCTTTGACTACCGCGGATGGGGTACGAGCGACAGCAGAATGGTCCAGGTCCGTAACAATGCGGGCGATGGTTATCAATTAATCGAATATAAGGGTGTCGTTGACCCTATTGACCAAGCAGAAGATTACTTCTCTGTGCTCAACTGGATAAACACCCACCCGAAGGTGGACATAAACAACATTGGGCTATGGGGAACGAGCTGGTCGGGCGGAACAGTGGTCTACGTCGCCGCACGAGATCAACGGGTGAAAGCGCTGGTCAGCCAAGTGTCTCCCGTAGGCTGGCCCAACAGTTCGCTGAACCAGTGGCTCCTTACAGGCGGGGAGCGCGCACGAGGTACCCTTAACTACCCTGATCCTTTCAAGAGAGCAATAGGGAGTTTGCGAGGCGACATGATTTGGGAAAGACTCGCCCTATTTAACCCCCGGGAAGACGCGAGTCGCCTGACGCGCTGCGCAAGTCTTTTTTTAGTTGCCGAACATGAAGAGCTATTTAATAACGATAAGACTGCACTCGTTGCACACCAGCGGATCCCTGCGCCATCTAAATACGTCGTGATTCCAGGAGCGACCCACTACTCCATCTACGATGGAGCGGGCCTAACCACAGCAATTAATGAAGCGATCACTTGGTTTGAAGAGCACTTACGCTAACCATTAGGTAGGCAGTGGGACGGGTCCCCAGCTTGGGCTGATCAGCACAAAACCGGGGGGTTACGAAGATCAAAAAACTGATACCACGATCAATTCGTCGTGCAGGTGCTCTCTGTCGTCATCCAAGGGGACTCCAACCAAGCCACTGAATACGTACAGTCTCCTGTCATCCCGCTGTACTTCCCTGTACCACCGATGATTGACATAGTCCCATTACCACCACCAACGTCCGTAGTGCCACTGCGACGCACAGAAACGACAAACAACTCATCACCCGAGCTATCTTTCCAACTGCAGTTGGCTAAGAGCTCTGTTGAGGGCTTCAGTTGCAGGGCGCGTAATCCGCAGGTCAACATGAGCTAGCCTTTAGGCACCGCGCCTGAGGTGCTGTCATAGACCTCACCCACACCCGACAAGATACCGACCATCAAGGTCGCACCATTCCACTCCATTGTTTGCAAATCTTGTGAGAGCACGCCACTTGTTTTAAATGTTGTGCCCGCATGAACCCAGGCACTCATCATGAATAACCCCATCAAGCGCAAAGTTTTTATCATTCGCATTATGTTCATTGCACCAAACTCCTTTGTCATCAGCAGACCAAGATAGAAAAACCCCATAAAAACACTCATCGTGCTAAATAAGGGCTAACACACGCCAACCAAAAGCCCATGGATTAATAAATAGGCCCTCCAGCATGCTGTATATAGAGCTTTAATTCATTTGTATTGTTCTAGTCAGCATTAGCACTCTCATTTAACACGATACGATTTAAATCATATATTGCACGTCATATCGCTTAATACCACCAAATGTTGCATCGCAATAGTGCGTGTGTTAAAGAGAACGTGCCGTTTTGGTGCACATCCATTTTATTAGCCATACAAAAAACCGTATTTTCACCTGGCACGCTAATTGCTACATACCAGATGAGGCTTCATTGAACCTCTATTTTTCAAACCATGGAGAAACAGAAAAATGAAAAAATATGCATTGACCACAGCAACCCTTCTAACCGCACTATCCGGCACCGCACTCGCAGCAGATATTGGCGGCGGTTTAGACCTAAGCGGTAACATTGGAATGGTATCCGAGTATTACTGGAGGGGGCAGGACCAAAATAGCGGTGACCCGGCAGTTCAGGGTGGTTTTGATTTGGCTCATGAATCTGGACTTTACCTAGGCGTTTGGAGTTCCGCTGCCAGCGGTACCGCTTCCTCAGAAGTGGATTACTACGGTGGCTTTGCGGGCGAAATGGGTCCCGTAAGCTATGACGTAGGCATGATCACATATCAGTATCCAGGCGTAGACTCGACAGCCAGCGGAAGCCCAAGCTTTGAGGAGGCTTACCTTAGCCTAGGGACAACTGTTGGCGTGGTCGACCTTGGGGTGACGCATTACGCAGCTGCCTCAGATGACAATGATGCAACAGAGTTCAGCATTGGTGGTGAACTCGCAGGAGTCAGCGTCTCATACACCATGGGTGATTATGACAAAACTGGGGACTACTACTCATTCACCATATCTAAAGAAGTCTTAGCGGCTTACCCAATCGAACTCGCTGTTACAAAGACCGAAATGGACTTTGATGATGTTGCAGCTACAGATGACGATGCCCTTATCTTCAGCGTCTCTAAAGGGTTCTAAGTCATTCTCTTAAGTACTTAATATCTCCACAATAAAGGTCGGCTAGAAGCATTCAGCTTCTGGCCGATTTTTTATGGCGATGATTGCCATCCTCAAGAATACATAAGCACACCGTAAACATTCCCGAACACTCAAACTGTTGGTGCAAAAAAGTCAGCACCCTTGAATAACATACATTAGACTCATTTCATGCGGCTTTTTTAATCAGCTCATTTTTTCGCCAATACAAACCACGAGGAGCATGTGATGCCAACGTATGTTGTAACCTCAACACCACAAAGACTCACAAAAAAACACAAAGCAAATATTGCTCAAGAAATTACCAATATTCATTGCTCGGTTACTGGCGCACCGAGGTACTTCGTGCAGATCTTATTTAATGATGTGCCTTCTGAAAATTATTTTCTAGCGGGGAAGCCAATCGAAGAGGACAACATCTACGTGCATGCCCACATACGGGGCGGGCGAACAATCGAGTCAAAACAAAAAATCATGACTGATATTCTGAATACCGTGGCTCTCGAGACTGGCGCAGACAAATCAAGCCTACAAGTTTACTTAACCGACATTCCAGCTAACCAAGTTGCTGAATTCGGAGCCGTGCTACCGGAGCCAGGCGAGGAGCAAGCGTGGGAAGATGCCCAATCAGCTGAAGCCAAGGCTCGCATGGCCCGATTGAACGCAGCCTAATTTGGACGCCACCACTTGAGCACACACGTATCAATAAAAAAAACGCTGACCACACAAAGAAGTCAGCGCTGCCTTTAACGGACATTTATTTAAACTGTTGTGAGTCAATCTATTTTTATTTAATTTTATTCATTCGCGAACAAATAAAAATGACACTTTTATGACCGTTTAGCAAAGATTATGTTGCACCTATTCCATCGGCATCAACGCTTCAAAACGCGTAATGTCGGATGGAATCTCAGCGCATTTTAATTTATCTTTCGTATAAATCTCAACCGGGGGCTCAACCCAAGAAGCATCATCAAGACTTCCCGCCTTCACATAAAGCACACCCGGAATGAGTGATGTCTTGGAAAACATAGGAGAGCCACAGTTGCCACAAAAAACACGATCCATATTCGTCCCTGTGTCCCCCACAGTGACATAGGTTTTAACGTGACTATCGTCTTCAAACACAAAATTCTCAGCTAAAAAGCCCGCACCAATCGTGAATGCTGAACCGGCTTGTCTCTTGCAATCATTACAATGGCAGTAAAAGACCCCTCCCACTGGCTCACCCGTTACTTTATATCGCGTTTTGCCGCACATACATCCACCAGTATTTTCCATGGTTCCACCTTCACGTAGTAGCCCGTCTGTAGGCGGCGCCCTCGCCGCACAAAGCCAAGCCTAATTTAAATAAAAACGTGTTGTTATAAACATTATAAATAATAACATAAAGATGTCAATATAAATAAAAACATATAGTTATTAATGGTATGGATAATAGTCAAAAAAAGCCGTTTTCAAACTGGATATATTTATGATCAAAAGACCTCATAACAAAAATCAACACACTCTAGAAGGACCGTTACCAAGATTTATGGGTTTAGCGTAAACTTTGATCCCATGCCTACACACTTATCAGTGGCCTCCTTATTACTTTGCTGCATGACTCTCGCAGTCAGCCATGCAAACGCTGACCCAGAACTCATTTCAGATTGCAACGTGTGCCCCACTCTAGCGGTCATCCCTGCTGGAGAAATAGACATACGACTCCCACCAGGCCCATCAGGTCGTGGGCATAATGTCGGGTGGTACCGGCGGGTTATTTTTACCCAACCATTCGCTGCGGGTGTCCATGAAGTGACCAACAGTCAGTGGCAGGCTTGCATCGAAGACGAAGGGTGTGACCGCCTTGATGCTGACACAACGATCTTGGGACAACACCCCGTCACCCAAGTGAGCTGGAAACAGGCCATTAAATATACAAAATGGCTGTCTAAAAAAACCGGGTTTAGCTACCGTCTCCCCTCTAATACAGAGTGGGAATATGCTGCGAGGGGTGATCTGGGTATGAATCGATACTTCAACTTGGAACCTGAACGCGTTTGTGCCTATGGTAACGTCTACGACCAAACTGCAGAGTCGGAGCTCGATTACGGCCTCGATACCCTCCCGTGCGACGATGGCCAAGTCACCTTATCTCGGGTCGGTCAATTCGCAGCAAACCAGTTCGGTTTATACGACACCATTGGCAATGCATACGAATGGACAGAGGATTGCCCCAGTCCGGGTGGGCAGGGTCGCGGGAGATTTCCAACTACTGGCAAACCATGGCTCGCAGGCGATTGTTCCCTACGCGGGTATCGTGGTAGCTCCTGGCTATCTAATGAGCCTTATTATTTGACAGAATCAACCCGATTCAAAGATTTAACTTCTAACGAGGAAGATCTTGGATTTAGAGTCGTTCGCGATCTACCATAAAATGCTACCGCCGCCGACCCTCTGAATTAGGCACCTATCGCAGCACGCGCCTCAATGACATCGTCACGCATATTATGAGTCAACATCTCTCCGGATTTTTTACCCGCCATTAATGCCCGCGCTGTCTCATACTTGGGGTCATTCCAAAACATCAAACAACCATTACAACCGCGACCACAGCATCCGTGCAGTCCTTTACTGGTCGTCTTTGCGCGCTTATCGAGTGTTTCCGTACTGATGGTGTTCTTAAGGCGTTGCACAGCGTCTCCGTAGCGCTCAGGTGAGGATCGGCCCAGTTCAATTTTTTGAGTCAATTGATCCAGACGTATGCGCTCCCACTCCTCTTCAGTCAATAAAGACTCTTTTCTCACGACCGTAAACTCCGGAAACTTTCTCAGCATATCCTCAACGCTCTCCCGGTCAAACGCCGCCAAAGGAATACGTATCTTGCATTGAGGACCACCGTGAATAACCTCTTGCGGCCCGTCCATGCCCAACACTTCGAACTCATACAAACGCAGCAGCACTGGCTCATCCTTGGGGTTTGGTGGAATGAACTCGAGCACGTCTCCTGATCGAAGTTTATTCTTAACCTCCATGATTAATGAGTCATCCGTAACCGAGCGAACAATACCGCCGAATTCCCAGGCAGCAACGCTGTTCGTATTCTCATAATTGTGTGCATAGTTCGTGACGCGCCCCTCGTGAAAAGCGAGCGTGTACCCACGATTTCCCGTCATCTCAAGTTCGCGCATATACGGACGATAATCCCAGGATTCTGGATCCTCATAGTAATCATCAATGGCCCGTCGATACGCACGTGCGGTCGTCGCCAAATAATAAGGACTCTTACCCCGACCTTCGACTTTAAGACTGTCCACCCCAATTCTTAAGTAGTCGTCAAGCTTCGGCATTAAACACAGATCCTTTGAGTTGAGGATGTATGACCCACGATCATCCTCCTCAATCGGCATTAACTCCCCTGGTCGATGCCCTTCCTCGAGCACAAACTCAAAGAGCTTCATATTTTCTTCGGAGAGCTCCAGCTCTTTAATCGTGCCGTCATTCAAGCGCAAATGGACCTTATATTGCCAACGACAACTGTTGGCACAATTGCCTTGATTAGCGCCTCGCTCGGCCATAAAATTAGAGAGCAAACAGCGACCTGAATAGGTCATACACATGGCGCCATGCACAAACGTCTCAAGACGTATATCCATGCATTTCTCGCGGATCTCTTCTAACTCAGAAAATGTTACTTCTCGCGCCAGAACAATTAACTCGGCTCCTTGCTCTTTCCAGAACTTAACGGTCATCCAAGAGCAAACATTCGCCTGAGTAGAAATATGAATATTAAATTCTGGAGCGTGTTCCCGAAGGTAATGAAAGACACCCGGGTCCGAGACAATAACCCCATCTGGACGCACCTCTTTCAACGTATTGATGTACGCGTCAAGCTTCGGAATATCTTTATTATGCGTAAAAATATTTAACGTCAAATACACGCGAACGTTACGTTCGTGCGCGAAACTGATCCCTTCCTGAATATCTTCTAGGCTAAACTGCGACTTAGTCCGCATAGACATATCCGGGGTACCCAAATAAATGGCATCTGCTCCATATAGGACAGCCACTTTCAACCGCTCCAGTGAGCCAGCAGGCATCAGCAGTTCTGAACGTCGTACCGGCGCATTTTGCATATTCAACTCCTAAAAACTAATTTAAACACCGCTATTGTGCGCTTGAATCGCCAACAACGCAGGCTTCAGCCTTAAATTTACGTTTTCCGTACATGGTTTCTTTCACACAAACACACTGAGCCTCAGCCTCGGCTGCAGGATCGACCGCGCAAGATGTCTTATCATCCTTGATATCGCAGCCACAGGTAACTGTATCGTCAGCGTGTAATACAGGCGTACACAGCACAGCAAACATCACAATCAATACGCATTTAAATGTGTTGGTACCCTTACTTGATCTCCATAAAAACCAATTAATGAGGTTACACAACCCTATATAACACTTAACTCAGTTAAGCTCTTATCCTATCAAAAACAGAGGCTTAGTAGAACGCCAACTTGAGTAACAAGCAAAGAAATGAAACGCGCACATCAGGCTAAGCGGTCAAACGACTTTGCCATAAAAAATAGTCTAAACAATGTCATTAACACCCACCAAACAAGTAAACCAACGATTAACTGCAAAATAAACTAAACTTTAGCCATAGTGGCTCGTCAAAATGGCTCTTAAAAAATAAAATATCCAAATGGAGGAAATATGAGATTTTCGAAAGTTCTAGCACTAGTTCCTTTAGTCGCATTACTCACCGTGATGACACAATCAGCAAACGCCGACCACCATGGTGGCAGTAAAGTGATCATGAGAAGTGACGTCGTAACGGCTGACCCAGAGACAATCAAGTGGGAGCGTAATCGTCATACACCATGGGGTATGCGTATGGTCGTGATCCACGGAGATCCGCAAAAGCCTGGGCCGTACACCTTTCGCGTAAAAATGCCGTCTGGCTATAAACTCCCTCCGCATAAACACAGCGATCAACGAACCGTAACCGTTTTAAAAGGGACTTACTGGATCGGTAGTGGCGAGGAATTCGATATGAAACCCATGAAAACCATGGAAGCAGGCGCTTTCTACATCACAGGAGCCAATACCCCTCATTACGCTTGGGCACGAACCGAAGTCGTCCTTCAAGAATCCGGATTCGGACCGACAGATTTAACATGGATTAATCCAGAAGATGATCCAAACAACTAAGAATAGTTGTTACTCAAAAGGCCGGTGATATCCGGCCTTTTTTAATTCATCTGGCTTGAGCGCAAATCAAGTCATAGGTGGTGCGCGCATGCCCTTGATCTTTAATCGATAACCATACCCTTCCAGACATATAACCAGAAGACCATACAACCTCATCGCTCTCACTTAACATATCAATTTGCGTCACACGATTCAGTTCACGCGCACAATCTAACTCAAGACGAGCCATAGTGATCTTAAATACCACCAGCTTTTCGCCATCGAGCTTTTCTCCCATGACGTTTGTATATACCCCTTTTTTAATGACGTTCATGTTGACACCATCAACCTTTATCGAATCAAGGTCTACATAGTACTTGGCCTCAGTATCTGCCCCCACATCAACCCATGTTTCTGCTGTCGCAAAAAAAGGGGAGAGAAGAATTATAAGAATCAAATAGTTTAAACGCATAGATTTTCCTCTTTGCCGTCAGTCTTGTTTAAGTTTTTGGAGTGTATCAATAAGCACTGAAGTCATCTCATCGATTGAGGATAGGAGTTCTGGCGACACAGTTCCCCCATCGGAAAAAGCTTTACCCGCATGCATCAAAGAAAATGGCCGAGGAAGCACCATGACACCAAGATATTGAAACTGTGTGGTTAAAGCAGTCAAAGACCTTATCCCACCGCTTCCACCAACGGTTGCGGACATCAGTCCAATTACCTTGCCGTTATAGGATGACAATATTGGATCTTCAATGCTGCTGCGTCTCGACAGCCAGTCCAAACAGTTTTTTAATACCCCAGGGAAAAACCCATTATATTCAGGCGTCGCAATCATCAGTCCATCGGCGTCCATAAACTCTTTCTTTAACGCCAGAACGGTGCTCGGCAAACCATCACGCGCCTCTAAATCAGCATCGTAAAAAGGTAAAGGCGTTTTACTTAAATCTATCTCAGACACCACAGCGCCGTGACGCTCTGCGCTACTGAGTGCTAACGCCAGAAGCCTTTTATTGAAAGATCCCTCACGCAGGCTACCCGACAGACCCAAAATTCTTAAATCTTTTTTCACCATCATATGTCTTACCTTTTCCTCACATTATCACTCATCTAAATCTCAACGGATTCATTCGCGCCTTCACGCTACGCTCTACTGGACAAGACAGCCCAAGCAATTCAGAAACCAACACCTCAGCAGATAATGGGGCCCAGGTAAAACCTTTAGAGCCAAGTCCCGTTAGTGCGTATAACCCTGGGGCCACAGCACCCACGTGCGGCATACGATCATGCGTGGCATATCGAACACCCACCCAGGCCTCAGTAACTGTTTCTTGTGCCCCCCGATGAGACGTCCCTAAAACACGATCTAAACGCTGCATATTATGTAGATTTTCTTCATCACGACACTCTATTGAGTCACTACCCACTTCAAAGGTTCCTGAAGACCACACACTACCCTCGCCCAATCCCGCGACGTATCCATCACCACATACCGACGAATCAAACGTAAGATTTAGACCAGATATTTTGGTTGACTGACCACGAATGGTTTGCAACTTCAAATCAACATCCGGTATTAATTGCTGGATGCTTTGTGCGTTAGCCAAAACCAAATGACCTGTCACGTCAATCGAGCGATCCGCAACACCGAGCTCAAAGTGATCATCCTGATTAGAAAGGCTGGACACTAAAGAACTTGTCGCCAACTCTACGGATTGTTCGCGCAAAAGAGTGGCGAACCCAGCTTGACAGTCTCGTAG
>CAJXPC010000045.1 GCA_913057845.1 uncultured Pseudomonadota bacterium | reverse complement strand
CACCTCTCTATTCGTCGGCAGCGTCAGATGTGTATAAGAGACAGGTGCAATAGATAAATAATCAGAGAGCAATCTGAAAACTCATACTTCTTTCATGTGTTGAAGGCAAAGAATTTTAAAGCTTTGCCTGGTAGCAATAGCGAGGCGGTACCACTCCTTCCCATTCCGAACAGGACAGTGAAACGCCTCAGCGCCGATGATAGTGTGGGGTATACCATGCGAAAGTAGGACACTGCCAGGCTCCCAATTAACCCCTCGTTGTTTATTCAGCGAGGGGTTTTTTACGTACGCTCACTTTTATGGTCGTCTTTTTCCTATTTGTGTTTCATATTCCTTAATGTAATATTCCTTTTGATTCCTTTTCGGTGCGCTATTTATGAAATCTATTGAAACAGCAGTGTTGGGTGGCGGTTGTTTCTGGTGTTTGGATGCGGTGTTTGTGCGTCTCCGAGGTCTTCATGCAGTGATCCCAGGATATATGGGCGGTGCTTCGGACCAGCCTACGTACGAGGCTGTTTGTTCCGGACTTACTGGACACGTCGAGGTGGTGAAGGTGACATTTACACCACAATTAATTAGTTTTACCGATTTATTGCGAATATTTTTTACGATACATGACCCAACAACGTATGACCGACAGGGAGCTGATGCTGGGTCTCAATATCGTTCGGTCATCTTTGGTACATCAGACGATCAGGTCCGTTCGGCTAATGAGTTGATTGTAGAACTGGACTTAGATGGTCTTTGGGACGCGCCTATCGTTACCGAAGTGCGTCCAGCTAAGACATTCTATTCAGCTGAAAAGTATCATCACCAGTATTATGAAAGCAATCGGTCACAACCTTATTGTCAGTATGTGATTGATCCGAAAGTGACGGAATTACGAAATTCTTGGGCTAAGTTTTTAAAGTAAAACTCTTAAAAGTCAAATTCGGTGAGTATATGACCCGGCCCTTCTGGTATGGGTTGCTTTTTTTCGGGATCAATTACTTGTGTTCCGTTGACCCAAACGCCATGGATGCCCCTAGGGCTCCTCATCAAACGGGATCCATCCCCTGGTAGGTCATTCAGGCGAAATAGCTTCGAAATACCGACTGTTTTTGGATCAAACAACACTAGATCTGCAAAATATCCTTCCTTGATCGTTCCTCTTTTTTTAATTCGGTACTTCGCGGCAGGATCTGAAGTTAACTTTTGAATTGCGTGCGTCAGTGTAAATGTGGCTGTGTCTATCGCCCAATGTCGTAAAAAGAATAAACCAAACCCTGCATCACACAGAAACTCCACGTGCGCCCCCGCATCCGATAGCGCAATAATTGCATTTTGGTGGGTTAGAAGCTTTGCCACGCCTACATCGTTATTTTGGTACATCTTCCCAACAAATGGTGTGTCTAAATCTTGATCGAAGAGCCAATCTAGGGGGCTTTGATTAGCGGCTTTTGCGATCTCGGTAATAGGTACCTCGTCGAGTTCTATTTTGTCCCATGCCCCATTGAATATGACGCCAATTTGATTATTAGTCAGGTTTTCAGCAAACTCATCCCTAAAGGATTGGCTCTGGTATATGGACCTCAATTGGTCTGGTGCGGCCACTTTGATCGCATCAAAGGCGCCGTGCGCATAAAATATATATGGGTTGCGCAGAGTGAAATCGAAAGATAACGGATGCGGGTTCGCATGGATGTATACTTCGTGTCCTCGATCTAGGGCTGCCCCGCATCTCTCGTAATAATCGCTCGAGGCAGTTGGTGCCGAGTCGTTATACATGGCTAGGACTGAAACAAGGAATGTGGGGCACTCAAATGTTTTGCTTATATTTTCTAAGTATTCAGGAGTAGCTCGTCCTCCACCCGCTGTAACAAAAACACCTTTTCTCTGTTTTATCGGCTCGAGTAGTGCATATAGCTCAGCATCTTCCGCGATAGTTGATGGCATGGGTCTTCCGCCAAAACCTGAGTGATTGGGTGAAAACGACGATGCGAAACCGATTGCGCCGCAGGCTAGCGCCTCGTCGACGATATCACGCATGGCCTCTAGCTCTTTTTGGGTCGGCTTAATTCTAGTGGAACTCTCTTCCCCCATTACTGCAGTCCTGATAGCTGAGTGTCCGATCAGGACTGCAACGTTGGCATGAGGTCGTTGTTTATCGATGAATTTTAGATATTCAGGGAAGGAATCAAATTTCCATTCAGTTCCTTCAAGAAGCGTTTTTAGATTCATGCCCTCGACCACAGATAAATTTTTGAGCATGATTTCCTGATGCTCTGGTGGGCATGGTGCAATCCCAAATCCACAATTCCCCATTACTGCGGTTGTAACCCCCATCGATGGTGACGGTGACAGAGTGGGATCCCATGTGATCTGTGCGTCATAGTGGGTGTGAACGTCTATGATCCCTGGCATTAATGCTAGCCCTTGGGCTTTAATGACGTTGCTGCATTCAGTGTTTAGGTCTCCAATCTCAATAATTTTGTCCCCTAAGATGCCAACATCAGCGCAAAACGAGTTTCGCCCCTCTCCATCGTAAATGGTCGCACCTTGGATGATCGTGTCAAATTTATTGGCAGACATGTTGTTGTTCCTCTTTGTTGAGTTCAGCGAAGAAATTGTTCTAAATGCTTCTCTACGTCTATTTCAAACGATAAGATTCTCGAACTCAGAGACTTGCCGTAATTATCGAGGCAAAGGGAGCGGGAAACACCGCCACCTAGAGCGCCTTCGCATACGAAATTTAGCATGTGTAATCCATCGATTTTGTATCTGGTCACGGTCCCGTTAACAACCCCTGAGTAGAAAGCTTTAAATTTTTCCGCGGAGAGTTGTGTTTTGATGGTTTCGTATACTTCTGGACAATAGGCAATTACAGAGATATTTGAAGTGTTTCCTTTATCGCCAGATCTACAATGCGCTAAGCGTGCTAATTTGATGAGCATGATATTTTTTCAACTTTCATAAAAGTTGATCGTCGGATTAATTTTAGTCCTATCAACAAGTGATGACCAAACCCCAATGATTTCTCTTGTGCGATCTTGGTGCGGAACCCGCTTCCCTGTCATTCCCACGCCGGATACAGCCATGCCATCGACTTCTCGACCGATCTTCATGGCCTCCTCTCGACTTAATGTTCTTGCGGCAACACGTACTGCAACTTCGTAGGGCTCATGATCACTTTTAGGTGTCATGTCTCCGTGAATAGCGTTGAGCCCAAGGTAATCTATTCGTAGCTCTTCAGCTTTAAGGTTCACAATTTTGAACCGTTCTCGTAATATGGTTTCGGCGAGCTTTGCTCGTTTTAATGCACCTTCTCCAGCGTAAAAAAACATATCCTCTCCAATAAAGCCCTCTTCACACCCGATAGATACTTTTAGTGTGGGAGTCCGTGGTTTTCCTGTTATGTCCCATACCAATACCCGATTTTCGGATACTTCTTCAAGCTGGGTGGTCGAGAAATCGACGACAACGTCGGGGGTGATGTAATTAGCTGGATCATGCACTTCGTATAGCAGTTGCTCTTTAATGGTCATGGCATTTACGAAGCCTCCTGTACCTTGGATTTTGGTAATGATCGCACTACCATTTTCATCCACCTCAGCAATTGGAAACGCCAAGTCCCAAGGATTCGGTACATCTTTAAACCCAGGGTCTGCGAAGTATCCGCCCGTAACCTGCGCACCACATTCCATGAGATGCCCAATCCCGTTAGCTAGTCCTAGGTGAGCGTAGTCATCCATTCCCCAGCCAAATTCATACATCATCGGTGCAGCAAAAATTGAGGGATCTGCTACTCGGCCGGTTACAACAATGTGTGCACCTTCGTTTAGGGCTTGCACAATCGGTTCTGCCCCAAGGTATGCCTCTGCAGATACGATTTTCCCTTTAAGTGAATGTGTTGGCTCCCCAGTCTCTAAAATCGTGTCGGTCATATCAAGCACCCGGTCGGTGATCAAACTTCCGTTAACCGCAGCGACCTTAATACCTCGAAATCCGAGAGTTTTCAGCCAATAAACGATGCGCTCCGCAGCACCATTGGGATTGATCCATCCTTGGTTGGAAATGATTTTTGTGCCTTGTTTTAGACAGCCGGGGAGAACAGCTTGCATTCGATCATCTAACCAGGTGTCATAACCGGGAAAAGTTGGATCTCGCCGCTTCCTAACTTGTGCTGCGGAAACGGTTGCCTCAGCCATTGTCTCAAAACATAGATAGTCTAAGCGCCCTTTGTCTGCATTGTTTTTGGCTGGCGAAATTCTGTCTCCCCACCAAGCTGAACCTGATCCGATGCGTATACCCATAACTTCCTCAACATTTTTAAAGTCGCAATATTAAGTGCGTGACTCATAATCTCATAATCATCGATGTGATGGAGCTAATTTGTAAGTCTCACGATTGACAATGTACCCTGAATAAATTCTTTTTTACTTTGACGAGGGCGAATTAGATTTCCTGGAATGCATTCGTGAATTGCTATTTTTAGAGGGGGGGATTGTTGTTTTTAGGCATAAAAAGTATTGACAACGAACGGAACGCTGGGCATTCTCTGAATCGCATGCCGGAGACAGTACTGGCGTTCGAGTTTTGACACTGATATCCCCTAAATTTATAGGTTAAATACAGGAGACTTAAAGATGGCAGCTGCTAAAAAGACACCGGCAAAAAAACCCGTAGCAAAAAAAGCCCCGGCTAAAAAGCCCGTAGCAAAAAAAGCGCCCGCTAAGAAAAAGGCGGCCGTTAAAAGAAAACCTAATGCAGCTTTCATGAAGCCGATGACGCCAAGTGCCGAGCTCGCTGCTGTGGTCGGTGCGAAGCCAATCCCACGCACTGAGGTCACGAAGAAGATATGGGTTTACATTAAGAAGCACGATCTCCAGGACGCAAAAAACAGGAGAAATATAAATGCAGACGATAAATTAAAACCAATATTTGGTGGCAAAAAACAAGTGTCAATGTTTGAAATGACTAAGCTTGTAAATAATCATCTATCTTAAGCGACCCTACCTAGGGGCGATCCGATTTCTTTCGGTTCGCCCTTTTTATTTGCCATCACCAGCCTGAGGTTTTTATTGCATGACTTTAATTCGCCCATTTAAAGGTCTACGTCCGGCAACAGGTAAGGCAGTAGAGGTGGCTGCACCACCCTATGATGTGATGTCTTACAAAGAAGCACTTGTTTTAGCGAAGGACAAGCCTAATAGTTTCTTGCATATCTCGAGGCCGGAGATTGACTTGCCTGAAGGTACAGATCCTTATTCGCCTCAAGTGTACAAGAAGGCGAAAGTTAATTTAAAGGCGCTTGTAGATAAGGGCATATTGGTGCGGGACGACGAAGCTTGTTTTTTTGTATACCGATTAACTGGGCATGGTGTCAGTCAGTCGGGTCTTGTAGTTAGTGCGTCAGTCGATGCCTATGACCAAAATTACATCCGCAAGCATGAATTCACTCGACCAGATAAAGAAGATGATCGAGTCCGTCAGATTGACGAGCTCTCGGTTCAAACTGGCCCCGTTTTGCTCGCATATCCTTCGTCAAAAGACATCGACGCCATAATTGCGTCAGAGTCTACTGGGGATTCTGATTCTGACGTTTTGGATGTGGATGGAGTTCGACATGAGCTGTGGATGATTTCGTCGGCCGAGAAAATAGCCCAACTTGTCGCGTTGTTTGATGACTTACCCGCTCTTTATATTGCTGATGGTCATCATAGGTCAGCTGCAGCATCGCGAGTTCAAAAACTTAAAATGAGCCGAGGGGCGCAAGTTGTTGCAGGACCTAAAAGTTATGATTATTTCCTCGCGGTAGCTTTTCCGCAGGATCAGATGCAAATTCTTGCCTACAATCGTGTGGTGGCGGACCTTAATAGTTTGAGTCCAAATGATTTTTTAGAGGATTTGAGGAAGGATTTTGTCGTTCAGCCTTCGGATGATCCAGTTGTTCCAAAGGAAAAGGGAGTGATGGGGTTGTATCTAGATGGCCATTGGCATACGTTGACGCTAAGCGCCACGCTGAGGTCTGATGACCCTATTGAAACACTCGATGTCAGTGTGCTATCTAACCGAGTTTTAGGACCTGTTCTTGGCATACATGACCTGAGAAAAGATAAGAGAATAGGTTTCGTAGGTGGTATTCGAGGGACTCGAGAACTGATGAAGCGAGTAGACTCTAAAGAAATGGCCTGTGCCTTTTCTCTTTTCCCTACCAAGATCGAGGAATTGATGGCTATTGCGGATCAAGGTCAGGTAATGCCACCTAAGTCTACTTGGTTTGAGCCAAAATTAGCTGACGGATTGGTGTCTCACGTCTTAGATTAAAGTTTAGGGCATTTCTTTAATTTATTAACTTACTCAGTAATGCGCTTTCTACCAACACCGAAATGCTGAGTTCTTACCAAGTGTAATGTTCCGAGCTGGCGCATTCTAAGCACCCAAAACAAGAAGTGCGTTTTCTGGTGGCCGACCGATTGCTGCTTTGTTCCCGCATACGATGATGGGACGTTCGATTAAGATTGGGTGCTTGGTCATGGCTTGAATTGAGGTGGCGTCACTCAGGCTTTCTCCAGAGTAATATTCTTTAAATATAGACTCCCCTTTGCGGATCAACTGCTCTGGTTTGATTCCGAGTTTTGAGCATATCGAAGAGATCTGATCGGCATTGAGTGGATTTTTTAAGTACTCAATAACTAAGGGTTGAACCCCATTGTCTCGTAGAATAGCCAGAGCATTTCGGCTTTTGCTGCACCTCGGGTTGTGGTAGATCTTCACTTCTGCGGTAACCATAATTTTTGTTCCTTATCCTAGAAGAGTTTTAGAGATGATTTCTCCTGTGTCTTTTGATAATTTTGGCTGATTGATAATTGTCTCCAAAGCTGATTTTGCATGCGATTGATGGGCTTTATCAAACTTTTGCCACCGATCGAAGCTGCGAGAAATTCGAGCAGCTACTTGAGGGTTGATTGCGTCAAGCTCTAAAATAGCCTCTGAAATCAAACGGTATCCAAATCCGTCAGATCGGTGAAAATGTACATGATTCGCCGAGAATGTTCGCAATAAAGCAAAGACTTTGTTTGGGTTTTTAATATCAAATGTCGGATGCGTCATGAGCTCCTTGACTCGCTCCGCTGTATTCTTTGACGGTGATGCGGCTTGCACAGCAAACCATTTATCTAATGCGAGTGGCTCTGAGCGCCACTTATCGTAGAATTTAATTAATGCCTCTTCGCATTCGGGTCTTGTTGCGTTCACGATAATTTGCAGTGCGGCATATTCATCCGTCATATTGGTTGCCGTTTCAAGCTGACGGAGAGATAAATCAACGTATTCTTGTTTCTTAAGGTCAACGAGTAGTCCAAGGCAAACATTCTTTATTGCCCGCTGGCCTGCTGATCTCGCGTCAGGGGAATAAGAGGCTTGGTTAGACTGCTTTAAATAGACATCCAAGAGTTGGGCTTCGAGTGTGGGAGCGATTGTAAGCCGCAACGCGTTGCGTGCGCTGTGTAACAAGTCCGGATCAACTAATTCAAGTGACTCAGCCAAATGACTTTCAGCGGGAGTTGAAAAAAGCTCAGCAGTAAAAGCAGGATCTTCATGTGCTTCATGCAGTGACTCAGACAAAACTTCGATGAAGTTATTGTTCCAGCTTGGTTGTAGCCTTCCTTCGAGTTTTGGTATTGCAGATAAAATCAGTCGACTTTGAAGTTGTTGGCCTGCTTCCCAACGATTAAAAGGGTCATCATCGTGAGCCAATAGATAGAGTAAGTCTTCATCCGTATATTCAAAATCCAAAATGATAGGCGCAGAAAATTCTCGAAATAAGGAGGGAATGGGTCGTTCAGTCACCTGAGTAAAGGAGAAAGAATCTCGAGAATCTTTCAGCGATACGATTTGTTCTTTTGATGAGGCCCCATTAGGTTGAAATAATTTGAGTTTTATTGGAATGTGGGCTGGCTGATTTGATTTGAATTTCTCTTCCGCAAAGTATTGTTGACACTCAAGAGTGTATGTTTGAGTCATGGCGTCATACGTGCTCGTGATTTTCACTCGTGGAGTTCCTGCCTGGACATACCAATTTCTAAACCTAGACAGGTCTGCTCCGGAGGCATGTTCCATCGCAGATACGAACTCTTCAGTTGTTACTGCGCAGCCATCGTGTCGCTCAAAATAGACTTTCATCCCGCGTTGAAAGTTATCCTCACCCACTAGTGTGTGGATCATGCGAACAATCTCAGCACCTTTATCGTAAATGGTGGCCGTATAGAAGTTATTGATTTCGACGTAGGCATCAGGTCGAATCGGATGTGCCATGGGGCCGGCGTCCTCAGGGAACTGGGTTGTTCTCAGGCTCCGTACCTCTTGAATGCGTTGAACGCCTCGCGAGTAAGTGTCTGCCCCGTATTCTTGGTCTCTAAATACGGTTAATCCTTCTTTGAGGCTTAATTGGAACCAATCACGGCAAGTGACGCGATTTCCCGTCCAGTTGTGGAAATACTCGTGTGCAACAACCCTATCTAAAAGCATGAAATCTCGATCGGTAGAAAGACTTTGGTTGGCGAGAATATATTTTGTATTAAAGATGTTGAGCCCTTTATTCTCCATGGCCCCCATATTGAAGTCATCAACCGCCACAATCATGTATTGATCAAGATCCACCTCTAGATTGAAGCGCTCTTCATCCCAGCGCATTGATCTTTTTAATGCTTCCATTGCAAAAGTGGTTTGTTCGATTTGGTGTTGTGGCGCATAGATTTGCAGAGCAACCGTTCTGCCTGAGCTGGTAATAAACCTTTCTTCTTTTTTGTCAAGACGACCAAGAACTATTGCGAACAGATACGATGGTTTGGGGTGGGGGTCTGTCCAAAGTGCAAAATGGAGACCATCCGTTAATTCACCACTCGTTGTTAAATTTCCGTTCGAGAGCAGAACTGGGTATTTATCTTTTGGGGCTTGAATGTGCGTGGTGAATTGAGAGAGAACATCAGGTCTATCAAGGGAAAATGTAATTCGTCGAAAGCCCTCAGCCTCACATTGGGTGAAATATCCGTATTTAGAAGCATAGAGCCCCATTAGCTGAGTATTTTTTTCCGGATAAATCCGTACGGCGGTCTCGATCGTGAATGAGTCTCCTGGAGAGTGGATGATCAGAGCGTGTTCAGTTTGTTGATATTCGCTTGGTTCTAAAATTCGACCATTTAGTTTGACCTCAATAAGTTCCAGACTTTCCCCGTTTAAACGCAAGTCCTCAGTGGTTTTTGTTTGAATATTTTTTTCTACTAAAAGTGTTGCATGAACTTCCGTGAAGTCACTTTCGACCATTATTTTTAGGTCAATTTTTGGAATTTTGTAGATTGATGGTGTGTACTCTTTAAGTAACACGGGCTGAAGTGAGGTTTGTTCCATGGCCAAGGCTTTCTATCTTTTTAAGGGTAATCAAATCGACATTTGAAATGTTAATACAGTTCCAGTATCGACCCGCTAACTGATTGATGATCTAATATAATTCTTACCTATATTTCAAATTATATGATGCGGTTGTTTGATTCGGCTTGCCGATGTAATTCACTAATTAATTGCTCGAATGCGGCAAAGGCTGTAGCAGATCCTTTATATTCCATCCATACCTGTTGTTTTTGAGAGCGAATCAGAACTAACTGAAGGTCAGAGTCGGATTGAAATCTGGCAATTGCGCCATCAATTTTTTGATCTTCATACGCGGTATAGGTG
>CAJXPC010000044.1 GCA_913057845.1 uncultured Pseudomonadota bacterium | reverse complement strand
TCTCTATTCGTCGGCAGCGTCAGATGTGTATAAGAGACAGACATCGAAGTCAGTATCCCGATACAATGAACAACGGCAAAACCTCGAATTGGTCCAGTACCGAAAAAGAACAGTGCAATGCCAGCAATAAGCGTAGTGATGTTCGAGTCTAAAATAGTGCCCCAAGCCCGCTCGTAGCCTGCAGTTATCGCCGACTGTGGCGCGGTCCCATTCCTAATTTCCTCTCTAATGCGCTCATTGATGAGCACATTTGCATCAATAGCCATACCCAAGGTGAGCGCCACCGCGGCGATGCCGGGCAATGTCAGTGTTGCTTGCAACATCGATAAAATTGCAACCAAAAGCATCATGTTGACACTTAATGCAAAAACAGAAATAACGCCGAAGAGAGCATAATAAACGCCAATAAAGATAGCTAAAGCAGCAAACCCAATCCAAGTTGACTTGAATCCTCGCTCGATATTATCGGCGCCAAGGCTAGGACCAACAGTTCGCTCTTCAATAATTTCCATGGGTGCTGCCAGCGCACCTGCCCTCAGTAATAACGCCGTATCGTGTGCTTCAGTTGTAGTCATACTCCCACTGATTTGCACACGGCCCCCTGGAATTTCTGCCCGCACTACAGGCGCCGTCACAACCTCGGTGCTACCTTTTTCCACGAGGACCATCGCAATACGTCGTCCGATATTTTCTCGCGTCGTCATTTGGAAAATGGAGGATCCTCGGCTGTCCAAACTTAGATGAACGGCTGCCTCTGATGTCGTGCTATCAAACCCAGGTTGCGCATCAGCAATTCTATCACCTGTCAGAATGACTTCTTTCTTGAGTAAATATGGCGTTCCTTCACGATCAAACATAAGATCATCGCCGGCGGGAATTCGTCCTTCTTGCGCCGCCTGCAAGCTTGCCGGATCCATCTTATCCTCGTCGACCAACCGCACTTCGAGTGTCGCAGTACGACCTAAGATATCCTTAGCCTTAGCTGTATCCTGAACACCTGGTAATTGGACAACCACACGGTCCGCTCCAGACTGTTGAACAATCGGCTCCGCAACGCCAAGCTCATTCACACGATTTCTTAAAGTTGTAATATTTTGCTGTAACGCAAACTCTTGGATTCGTTTTTCAACCTCAGGTTTGATTTGAGCTACGATAACGGCAATATTTGATCGCTCCTCTACCGAATAAGTTAAGTCAGATGCTTTGATCTCGAGCGTTACAATCGCATTATCTCTAAGCGATTCATCCCTAAACTCTATGTCAATTGAGGTCTTACCCGTAGATATCTTCGAGTACCTAATGTTTTCTGACCGCATTACCTGACGCAGGTCCTGCAAGTAACTCTCTCTAGCTTGTTGTAATGCGGAAGGCATATCAACTTGGAGTAAAAAATGCACCCCTCCCCTTAGATCAAGTCCAAGGTACATGGGTAGGGCGTTAAGGGAGGTCAACCAAGATGGGGAATTAGGTAACAGATTTAAAGCAACAACATATTCCTTACCCAAGTCACTTTGAATCGTATCCTTAGCCCTTAACTGGGAATCTGCATCTTCAAAACGGACCTTAACACCATTTTTATCTAGATAAGACGCTTGAGCAACAATACCTTCGTCAGAGAGGAGATCGTCGATCTTTTGTAATAACTGCAAGTCAACTTTTACCCCAGTACGTAGGGGGGAGACTTGAATCGCGGGTGATTCGCCGAAAAAATTTGGCAATGTGTACACAATACCCGCGAGCACAGCCGTGACGATGATGAGGTACTTCCAGAGTGGATATCTGTTCATAATTCTGTTATCTCATTATCAATTGTCTTACCAATCGAAAACAATAATCGGAGTTTAATTAGTCGCTGATTTCAAAGTGCCTTTGGGCAATACCGTTTGAACAGAGGGTTTTTGCACGACAATTTCAGTACCTGATGCAATCTCAATCGTTACAAACTGATCTCCAACATGGGTGATCTTACCCAAGACACCACCACCCGCAACAACCTCATCCCCCTTCTGGAGGGCATCCAATGTCGCCTTATGCTCTTTTTGCTTTTTAGCCTGAGGTCGAATCATCAAAAAATACAAAAGAACAAATAAGAGGACTAGAGGCAACATCCCCATAATATCCATTCCGCCGGCTGAACCATCCGCGGTTTGGGCAAATGCTGTTGATACAAACATACTGTTTCTCCTTCATTCTGAGGATGACATTGATCTAAAATTTACCGAATGGCATCTGGTATCTAAATAACTTCGCTATTCTAACAGGAGCAGGCTATTTTCGTGATAACAGTAGTCGTTAACTCTCCAAAAAATCTAAATTATTAATATGATCGTCAAGGGAACCTGTCTCAATGGCTGACCTCAACCCTTGCATCAGGCTCTGATAAAAATGTAAATTATGTACCGTATTGAGATGCGCGCCGAGCATTTCGTCAATACGTTGCAGGTGGTGAAGATAGGACCTAGAAAAATGTTTACAGGTGTAACACGAACAATTTTCATCTAGAGGTTTTTCGTCAAAACGATAACCTGCGTTTCTTAACTTCACGATACCGGTTGACGTATATAACCAGCCATTTCTTGCATTTCGAGTAGGCAGTACGCAGTCAAACATGTCGACCCCGGCAACTACTGCTTTAACTAAATCTGTCGGGGTTCCGACACCCATAAGATATCTTGGCTTATCTTGTGGCATCCGAGGGGACACAAATGACATAATCCTCTGCATGTCCTCTTTGGGCTCCCCCACCGATAAGCCTCCAATCGCGTAACCATCGAAATCAAACGTGATTAATTTTTCAATACTCTCCTCCCGTAAATCCTCATACATACCACCCTGAATGATTCCAAAGAGTGCGTTCGCATTCCCTTGATGAGCCTCTTGACTTCGTTCGGCCCACCGCATGCTCAAACGCATAGAGTCCGCAGCCTCTGATTTGGTCGCCGGGTAAGGTGTACATTCATCAAATGCCATAACAATGTCTGAATTTAGCGAACGCTGAATCCTCATAGACTCTTCAGGGGTAAGAAAACACTTTGCACCATCAACGGGTGACCGAAAAGATACACCCTCTTCCGAAATCTTCCGAAGATCACCGAGGCTAAACACCTGGAACCCACCAGAGTCAGTCAAAATGGGCTTATTCCAACCAACGAATCGATGTAAGCCTCCATGAGCCTCAATCACAGCCAAACCGGGCCGTAGCCACAAATGAAATGTATTACCAAGAATTACATCTGCGCCCGTCTCCTCAACTTGATGGGGGCGCATCCCTTTAACGGCACCATAAGTCCCTACAGGCATAAAGGTTGGCGTCTCAACAACCCCGTGAGCAAGCGTTAATCTTCCTCTCCTCGCTAGCCCATCGGTTGCTAAAACTGAAAACTCTAAACTCATCTGATTTACCTAAACGTTTTAGAAGAAGCCTGTTATTTGATCAAAAACATCGCATCACCATAACTAAAAAACCTATATTTTTGATCGATGGCATGTTGATAAGCCCGTCTCATCTTATCGGTCCCCATAAATGCTGAAACCAACATAAACAATGTCGACTTGGGTAAATGAAAGTTTGTGATTAAACAATCTACAACTTTAAACGTATACCCGGGCGTGATAAATAAGTTTGTTGAGCCCTCTCCTACTTTTAGCCCACTCTCGTTAAAAACACTTTCTAAAACACGAAGACTCGTTGTACCCACAGCACAAACTCGCCCTCCTTTTGCTTTAGTTTCAGAGACGAGAGTCGCCACATCCGATGGAAAAATATAACGTTCAGAGTGCATGTTATGGTCTAAAACGTTCTCTACAGCAACAGGCTTAAAAGTACCCACACCCACATGAAGCGTCAGATAAGCCATTTTTATGTTTTTTTGAGCCAGTTTTTCGAACATAGCCTGATCAAAATGAAGTCCGGCCGTAGGCGCCGCGACCGCACCTGGATTTTTCGCGTAAATAGTTTGATAACGATCTGCGTCAGCATCATCTGGTTGGCGACGTATGTAGGGCGGTAATGGTGTATCACCATACCGAGCCAAACAGTCATATATATCCACTGAGGACTCCAACTCAAATACCCCATGAGCAAATGTGACCACAGTAAAGACGACATCAATAGCAATATAAATCTTCTGTCCAATTTTGGGCCTCCGACTGGCTCGAATCAGACATTTAAACCGGGTTGAAGACAAGATTTGATCGATCATGACCTCAACCTCACCACCAGTGTCTTTCGCTCCTTTTAAACGAGCCTTCATAACCCGTGTGTCATTAAAAACTAATAAATCATCCTCTGTCAAAAAATCAATAAGCTCAGAAAAATGGCTATCAACAAAAGATTCATTACTCCCGGTGGATACCAGTACTCGACTAAGGCTACGAGACTCAAGAGGCTCCTGAGCAATCAGCTCGTCAGGCAGATGAAAATTAAATTCTGAAATATGCATGCACGCATTGTATCGCTGATTAACATGTCGCTCTAATTCGTCAATTCAGTATAAATAGAGTTGAGAGGACTCCTTGATGACAGCTTCAACTTCAGGGATAATCCACGCTGTTGCCGGGATGGCGGAATTGGTAGACGCAGCGGATTCAAAATCCGCCGGTGGAAACACCTTGGGGGTTCGATTCCCCCTCCCGGTACCACAAGGTACGTTACCTAACTGCTAACGCTTACATTTAAAGATCCCATCGATTTGCAAGCAAATTCTTGTCTTGATCCAACGAAAAAAATCATTACATACGAAACCAACACATGCATCTTATACATCATAAGTTTCTACTGGTAAGGGAAAAACCTGACGCGGAATAAAGGGAATAAAACTGATGAAGCTTTTAATCAGAGAACAGGATCAAGCGATACGCTTAAGTCACTTGCCATCATTTTTAAGTTCGGACTGGTCAATCGATGCGATAAACCATCTTAACTCTGATCTATGGTTACACCATCTCCAAACAGCAGATGCCGTGATATCGATGCAATGGACTGAAACAGGTATTCCTTGCGATAATTTAAAGCTACTTCAATTACCTGGAGCAGGGCTTGATGCTCTGGATTTCCAGACTATTCCCGCACACACCTCAGTCTGCAATGTATTTGAACATGAGATACCCATCGCGGAATTCGTCATCGCTGCTATCTTACAATGGGTAACTCACCTCAACACATTAGACCGCAATATGCGGCAAAATAATTGGTCTGGGTCCCACCTATTCGGCCCGACCCACGAAGAACTTTACGGCAAAACTATTGGTATTTTAGGCTATGGACATATTGGGAAAGAAGTCGCCAAGCGGATAAAGCCTTTTGGCGTCCGCGTGATTGGATGCGGGCCGAGAGAGCCAGCATCAGGAGAAAAGCCAGACACCTTCTACCTGATTGATCAACTGGATGCCGTTCTGGAGCTTAGTGACTTCATCTTGGTATCAACACCATTAACAGAAGAGACTGAAGGGTTAATTTCAAAATCCGAGTTTAAAAAAATGAAAAATACAGCAGTTATCATTAATGTGGCTAGAGGTTCTATTATTAACGAGGAGGCCCTCTACCACGCATGCAAAGAAAAACAAATTGGTGGTGCAGTAATTGATACCTGGTATCAGTACCCACAAAATATTTCGGAACAGATACCACCTTCTCGCTACAATTTCAATGAACTCGATAATGTCATCATGTCGCCCCATGCATCCACCTGGACCGACTCACTCATCTACCGCAGAACAAAACTCATTGCAGAAAACATGAATCGGCTGGCTCGAGGAGAACCATTACTTAACGTCGTCAAACATTGCGCTAAAATAAAATAAACCAAAATTTCTGGAGGTGCGATGAATCAAGAACTAATGAATAAAGCTGCAAAGATCTTGTGGGACGCTTGGAGTACGGGTCATACCATTTCAGAGCTACCAAAAGATTGCCGTCCAACTACGCGGCAATCTGCTTATGAAATTCAAAAACGTATAGCAGACCTTTCTCAATCGGCGCAAATCGGATGGAAAATTGCAGCAACAAGTGAGAATGGGCAGAAACACATTGGCGCATCAGGCCCACTTGCAGGCCGTTTGCTAGCAGATCGATCGAAAGTGTCTGGAGATAACTTGACGCTTGGCGCCAACCTAATGGCAGTCGCTGAAGCAGAATATTGCTTTCGATTGGGCACTGATTTACCACCCCGAGATACAGCCTACTCGGTAGAGGAAGTTCTGAATGCAGTGGATACACTACATTCAGCGATCGAGATTCCAGATGCTAGATGCGTCGATTTTGTCACGGCAGGTGAAACACAGTTGATTGCAGATAATGCTTGCGCAAGCTGGTTTGTTTTAGGACCACCGACCACTTCAGATTGGCGAAATATCGACCTTCGGGACCATCAAGTTCAGGTACTCGTAAACGGTACAGTTGTTGAAGAAGGAGTGGGCAGCAACGTGCTTGGTGACCCTCGTGTTGCCCTCACATGGATTGTAAACGAGCTGAGTCATGAAGGGATTGGATTGAAGTCTGGTGAAGTAATCACAACAGGCACCTGCGTTTTACCTTTTCATATTAAACCAGGTGATCACATTATCTCAGACTTCGGGCAAATCGGACAAGTTAGCGTTACACTGAGCTAAATATCAAGAACACACAGTTAACTTAGAGAGTAAATCGATGACTTCTTTCGACTGGCAAGACCCTTTTCGACTCAATGACCAGCTCGAGGATGACGAGCGACTCATAGTTGATAGTGCTCGGGACTTTTGCGTCAAACAACTGTCACCAAGAATTGTTGAGGCCAATCGAAATGAGAGTTTTGATCGCTCTATTTTTGACGAAATGGGTGAGATGGGCTTTTTAGGATCCACCATAACTGGCTATGGATGCGCCGGCGTTAACCATGTATCTTATGGGCTTATCGCTAGAGAGATTGAACGAATCGACTCTGGTTATCGATCAATGATGAGCGTTCAATCAAGCCTGGTCATGTACCCAATTTTTGCCTATGGAAGTGAGGATCAGCGTCAAAAATATCTTCCTGACCTAGCTACTGGGAAAAAGATTGGGTGTTTTGGACTGACTGAACCAGATTATGGCTCTGATGCCGGAGGCATGATCACGCGAGCAACTAAAGTGTCCGGAGGCTGGAAGCTCAATGGTGCAAAAATGTGGATCACCAATTCGCCTGTTGCAGATGTTCTAATCGTTTGGGCTAAAGATGATTCTGGAACCATCCGTGGTTTCATCTTAGAACGCGGGATGACAGGTCTCGACACACCTAAGATATCCGGAAAGTTCAGTCTTCGCGCTTCAATCACGGGAGAAATCGTGATGGATGACGTCTTCGTGCCTGAAGAAAATTTATTACCCAATGTGAAGGGACTATCAGGCCCATTCGGCTGCTTGAATAAAGCGAGATACGGTATTTCCTGGGGCGCGTTAGGCGCTGCTGAATTTTGTTGGTTGGCTGCAAGGGAGTACACGTTAAATCGGAAGCAATTTGGTCGCCCTTTAGCTGCAACTCAATTGGTTCAGAAAAAACTCGCAGATATGCAAACAGAAATCAGTATCGGACTGCAAGCCACATTGAGAGTTGGCCGACTGTTAGATCGCGACGAAGCCGCACCCGAAATGATATCCCTTATCAAAAGGAATTCTTGCGGGAAAGCCTTAGATATTGCTCGCGTCGCTCGCGACATGCATGGTGGAAATGGTATCTCTGATGAATACCATGTCATCCGACATGTAATGAACTTAGAGGCCGTGAATACCTATGAGGGTACCCACGACGTGCATGCACTGATCCTTGGGCGTGCCCAAACAGGGATTCAGGCGTTTACTGGTGCCTAGCAAGTGGTGCGTGACAGACACCACTATATATCCAAGGCTTCACGCTAGACGCAACGTCCACCATCAACCTCGATACAGGCCCCAGTAATAAAATCAGCCTCATCAGAAGCCAAATACAAGCATGCATTCGCAATGTCACGAGGCTGACTAAAACGCCCTAATGGAATCACAGCAGCAAACTTGGCGCGAATCTCCGGTGTATCCTCACCCATAAATTTAGCAAGTAAGGGCGTGTCCCCTGCGACGGGGTTAACCACGTTGACTCTAATCTTATCGGGAGCTAATTCCACAGCCATCGCCTGACTAGCTATAATCGCTGCAGCCTTGCTCCCGCAATACCATACCAAACCGGGTCTAGGTCTAATTCCAGCAGTTGAGGCTATTGTTACAAAATTACCACCGCCCTGCTTCCTAAAGTAAGGGACCAGGTTCCTTGCCGAATAGTAAATTCCTTTAACATTGACGTTATACACCAGATCAAATTCCTCATCTGTAACATCAAGCATAGATTTATTTTGGTGCGTCGTCCCCGCATTATTAATAACGATATCTAGCTTCCCAAAGTTATCAAGAGAACAGGTGAGCAGTTCGGCCCAATCAGAACTACTAGCAACGTTGGCTCTACAAAAAACCGCCTCTCCGCCAGAATCTTTAATAGCCTGAGCGACTCGTTCACCGCCTTCAACGTTAATATCGTTAACAATTACGCGACAACCCTCTTGAGCAAATCGCGTTGCTATCCCTTCGCCAAAACCTGATCCACCACCCGTGACGATAGCGACTTTTTGCTCTAATCTCATTCAAAACTCCTTGGCACTAAACAATATAAAAAATTTAATGTGGCAGTTTAATTTATAAAATCAAACTGCACAAACTGTTGAGGTTGCACCTTCAGCATGCTCTTTGCTCGCATCAAAACCAATAGAATTTAAAGCAACGCCGTTACGAACAGCCGTTATCTCAGCAAGTATTGAGACTGCTATTTCTGGAGGCGTCTTGCTGCCAATTCTCAAACCTACCGGCCCATGCAACTTGTCGATTTCAAATGACTCCAAATCAAAAAGTAGCAAACGCTCTCGACGATTCTCACTGTTCAAACGAGATCCCAAAGCGCCCACATAAAAAGAAGGAGATTTCAATGCTTCCATCAACGCTAAATCGTCCAACTTAGGGTCATGCGTCACAGCAACCACAGCTGAGTGAGCATCTAACTTTAACGCGACCACTAAGTCGTCAGGCATCTCACGAGAAAGCACCGTTCCAGGTACTGACCAGGTGTCTGCATATTCTGACCTTGGATCACAAACAATCACATGATAATCAAGCGCCTTTGCCATTTGCGCGACGTATGTCGATAGTTGTCCGGCACCGATAATGATGAGTCGCCAGCGCGGGCCATACACGCACTGAAGCACACCCCCATCAAAGGAAATTTCATCGTTTGGCGAGGCATCCTTGAGGCTTACCTCACCTGTCTCAATCACTAAAGAACGACACACGAGTTCGTGTTTTTCGACACGCGTTAGCAATTCTCGAAAACTCGTATCATCGTTAATTTTTTCTAGAACAACCTGTAATGTTCCCCCGCAAGGAAGCCCAAAGCGGTTCGCTTCCTCCTTGCTGATACCATAAGTGACAACAGAAGGCTTATCCACCTCGAGCGACTGATCTCTAACTTTATTGATCATGTCATCCTCAATGCATCCACCTGAGATCGAACCTGACACAAGTCCATCATCACGAATCGCTAACATAGCTCCTGGAGGGCGGGGCGATGAACCCCACGTCTGAACTATCGTACCTAAAATAACGTCATGGCCTGCCGCGCGCCATTCGAGGCTCGTCTTAAGCACCTGTAGATCTACACCTGTCTCTTATACACATCTCCGAGC
>CAJXPC010000043.1 GCA_913057845.1 uncultured Pseudomonadota bacterium | reverse complement strand
TCGTGACATGTATGCGCCGTACTTCGCGCGCTCCGCGGCAGCGCCGTTGATAGCGGCGTCTATCTCTCCTAAGGCATCGGTTCCATTCGTTACGGTCGTTATATTTAGCCTTACCTCGTTGGCAGCACTGGAATCGCTAGCTGCTGTTCCATATAGCGAAGTGCTGGCACCGTATGCGCTATTAGCGCCATGGCCTGCAGTTTCGTTAACAAAAGACCCGATGGCATCACCGACGGCATTTGCGACTTGCGGGACCCAGGTTTTGATGCTAAGTGCCATAATTTGGCCGCTGTCAGTGCCGATTTGAATATTCTTAGTTAACGCAGCATCGTCCGCAGTGAAGTTGTTTGTCAGGTCTCCTTTGAGTACAGCATCACCATTCCACTCAGTATTCTTTGCGATGCGTTCTATCTCATCCATAAGCGCGCCAAATTCTAAGTCTAAGGCTTCTCGGTCTGTACTCGTATAAGTACCGGATTGGGACTGTACCGTCAGCTCTCGCATGCGGCCGAGCATATTACTGATTTCTTTTGTCGCGCCATCTATAGTCTGCAGCATCGATATTGCGTCGTTGGCATTCCTGGTCGCCATATTAAGCCCGCTAATCTGTGAGCTCATTCTTTCGGATATGGCGAGTCCAGCTGCGTCATCTTTCGCTGAGTTGATGCGAGAGCCGGTTGAGAGGCGCTCCATTGCGGTGGACATTTGTTGTTCGTTTATTCGTATAGCATTCTGCGCGATATTAGACGCAGTATTAGTATTGATTACACTCATGTTTCTGACCTCATGGGTTTGTTAGTTATTAATTTACAGTTTAAGAAACGTCTGACCATTCCTCATGTAAATACCCCGGTCGACAGCTTCGGACAGGTCTTTAATTTTTAAAATACCGAAAAGCACTGATCTTTGCTTTTCTTTATAAAGTGCCTAGTCTTTATAGCTAGTCGACGCACATTAAGGTGAAAGAAGGGCTAATCCTTATCAAGGACGTGCTTACAAGTACTAGTCGTGAAATTAAAAAATTAGAATGTTAAAGATAGTGAATGTGCTTCCGAATGGATGTGTGTACGAAGCAAAACGTCGCCGGTGTAAGTAAAATCGATCACTTGCTATGGCAGATACAGTGCGAAAATTATCTAATCTGAGGAAGTAATATGAATTCTTTTAGCCGAGCTGCGCTCAAGTCATACACAAATGTCAATAAGGATATCGCAGTCGATTCTGCTGATAACCATGAGCTCGTTAAAATGCTGTTTTCCGGCGCGGTGGATGCGATCTGCCAGGCTGAGGGCTGCTTTAAGTCGGGTGACCTAGTTGAGCGCGGAGAATCTATTACGAAGGCGCAAACGATCCTTTTCGGCCTCCGCTCAACGCTCGATCACGTCAAAGGCGGAGAGCTGGCTCGGAACCTCGATTCCCTCTATGAGTACTGCAGCCGGCAACTTACTAAGGCGCATGTGAGTAACGAAGTAGAGCCAGTGCAGGAAGCACGGTCGCTGCTCGCCCAGATTCGAGAAGCATGGGAGATCATGCCCCTTAATCCAGCGCCGCCAGCACAATAGAGCTTTCTAATAGCTCGGCTTGCTGCAGTCTATGCTCGCAAGCCGCTATTTAGGTTAGGCTTAGCTCCCTCCGCTGCGTGAATAGAAAGACCTCTCATCACCCCCCCCCCACATGCAATGCTGACTGCAATTTCAAATTGCAGCAGTGTTGGTCGTGGTTGTAAAGACACCGGTCATGGTACACTCCCTGCCTTCAAGATCTATGTTCCAACTGTTTGATATTTGCGCAATGTTGGTGGATAGTATCTAAATCCAGTTTATTGAAAGCAGTGAAACGATTGACTAGCCAAAGCCTTTTCATCGGTACAAGCGACGAAGCCATAAAACTTGTCAGGCTCATTTCATTGTGTGCTGATTCAGACGCGTCGATATTGATACAAGGTGAGACTGGAAGCGGAAAAGAGGTCGTCTGCGGCGAGTTACATCGCCAATCCCCCAGAAGTTCAAATAACCTAGTTGGCATCAATTGTGCTGCTATCCCCGCCCAACTTCTAGAAAGTGAGCTCTTTGGTCACAAAAAAGGTGCTTTCTCAGGAGCCATCGCAGACAGGGTAGGTCGATTCCAGTTGGCTGATAAGGGCACTCTATTCCTTGATGAAATAGGTGATATGCCCCTCGAGCTGCAAGTCAAAATGCTGCGGGTGTTAGAGGAACGAGTAGTGACGCCTGTAGGGTCGACAGCCGAGGTGCCTATTGATGTGCGCGTAGTGTCCGCAACGCATCAAGATTTATCAGCCATGGTAGAGCGGAAGGAGTTTAGGGAGGACCTTTACTACCGTCTGAACGTCATCCCAATAGCCATTCCCCCACTCCGCGAGCGTCAAGCAGACATCGGTGAGCTTTGTCATCATTTTGCAGCGCTTCATGGCAGCGGTCGGAATGTTAGTTTCACACCCCGCACTATGGATTATTTATTGCGCTATGCGTGGCCGGGCAATGTTCGTGAACTTTCGAACCTCATAAAGCGGTTGTTGGTGCTGGCGCCGCAAGATGAGATAGAACTCTCTGAATTCCCGGAGGCTTATCTGCCCACAGGGCTTGCGGAGTCGATAAAAGCAGACCAGCCCTTATCGCACGAGGAATTCAAGCCAGAGATAAACTCCACGCTTCTTGCCCAATTCGAGCAAAGCAATGATGCTGAGCTAGGAAGGCCCGTTAGCGAAGTAGAACGAATCATTCGACTATCCAATTCGATAGAAAGGCTGCCCAGTGAGGGCGTCGCTACAAAGAGTCTACTGAGTGACCTCGAATCAAATTTGATTCGTGCGGCGCTAGCACAAAGTGACGGTAACGTCTCAAAAGCCGCCAAATTACTTCAACTCGGGCGCACTACGCTTATCCAAAAGCTTGAAAAATATAAGATTTCAGCATCGGTATAAACTCAGGGTAAGCACCTCTCCTTTAGTCGAGATACATCTCAGTTAGCGAAGCTGTATTGCCTCGATGCAAATTTAACCCACCAAATTAATCTTGAATCCCCAGCATTCATCGTGGAGTTGCAGCCTTTCGATATTCCGCCCTGTAAATAACCTGACACTGCGAGTTACATCTGAATCAGATAGATACTAAAGTATACTTATATCATTGTTTTTAATGACTTTATAATATTTGGCCTAGAAATTGCTTCTATAAAACCAGATTAAGGAGTCGAACACATGATTCAGTTAGAAAGAGACCGCATCTCAGACAGCCAGCACGCAGACGAGCAACCGTTTGTGTTTGTTGATGATAGCAGCGTTGCGCTGTTTGAGCTTGCATGCAGAGTCGCAAAAACTGATGTGCCCGTGCTAATTAGCGGCCCCACGGGTGCTGGTAAGGAGATTATTGCAAAAGTCATCCATGAAGCCTCCCTTAAGGAAGCAATGCCATTCGTGGCAATCAATTGTGCAGCGATTCCGGCTTCTCTGGCTGAGGATATGTTATTTGGGCACGAAAAGGGCGCTTTTACGGGTGCACTTAAGGAAAAGAAAGGATATTTCGAACAGGCACACGGTGGAACCCTGTTTCTGGATGAAATAGGTGAGATGCCCCTTGAACTCCAATCTAAGCTTCTGAGGGTTCTTCAGGAGAAAAAAATAACTCGCGTCGGTGGAACTACTCAGAAAAGGGTCGATGTAAGGATAGTGGCAGCCTCTAATATCAATCTAAAACAGGCCGTAACTGAGAAAAAATTCCGTGAAGACCTATACTACCGATTAAGCGGATTTAAGCTCTCATTACTACCCCTATGTCAGCGTAGGAGAGATATAGAGGCGCTTTCTTACGTGCTTATTCAGAAACACTCGAGTAAGCCATTTCCTCAGTTAAAAGAATGCGCGAAAGCAGCTCTTTTAGATTATCAGTGGCCGGGTAACGTGCGAGAGCTGGAAAACTTAATTCAGCGCGCATTAATCATGTGTGATGGCAAAGAAATCAGGCAAGAAGATATTATTTTTGACGACGACGACCCAATTCACGACTTTATGAATCTCCAAGAAAAGTTAACTAACCCGCCTGAAACACAAATATCAGGATCAGGTTTTTTAGAAGGCAAAGATTTGCTCATAAAATCTCTACGAAATGAACTTGAGCATAAAAATATTATGGCAGCTATGGAGCTCACCGGAAATCGAAGTGACGCGGCCGAGAGGCTGGGTATAAGCACTCGAACGCTCCGGAACAAAATTACAAAGTTACGAGCACTTGGGATGGAGGTTCCATCTGCTTATGCCAGAGTATAACTGGTAGCTAAAAAGGAAATCTCATGGAAATCAAGTCCGAAGCTAACGCACTTTTATCACAAATTCGTGACTACCAGTCTCAAATCGCTGATTCGCGGAATTCAGGTATATCTGAAACCAGCAATCGAGGCGTCGAAAATTCGACAAGTTTCGGTACAGAAATGTCTAAAGTAATCACGGACACGCTAAACGGAATAAGCGAGGCTCAAAATAATGCTTATGAACTTAGCAACGCATACCAAGCGGGTGAAGACGTGCCGTTAACAGAGGTGATACTTGAAATGCAAAAATCGTCACTTGCGTTTGAAGCGACACTACAGGTTCGAAATAAAGTACTGCAAGCGTACGAACAAATAATGAATATGCCTGTATAAGGCCGCAGAAATTAGAATAACTTTAGGAGTATGAACGTGGCTGAAATACAACAAGCTTTGCCTGGAACCAGTTTTTCAAGCTCAGGCATGAGCACAGGAGAGCCCAGGCTAGGTAATTCTTATCCCTCGAATAACGCAAACTATCCCGTAGCGCAGCCAGGCGTGCAAATCGGATCATTAATCCAAAAATCTCTGCCAGGGGTCATTGTAATAGTGACATTGTTTGCATTGGTGTTGCTCTACAATTGGATAAACACAGCCGACTATCGCCCCTTATACCCAGAAATGCCAGAAACTGAAAAGAGTCAGGCATACGACGTATTGGCGAGCTCTTCCTTCCCCGTTAACCTAGACAGCCGGACAGGCGATCTGATGGTCCCTGCAGGGCAGTACTATGAAGCGCGCATGCTCCTTGCAAACTCTGGATTCTCTGATCCAGGCTCTTCCCAATCGATGACTCTATTAGATGAACAGTCTTCTTTGACGACTAGCCAATTTATGGAAGAGGCGCGGTATCGCGCAGCAATAGAGGGTGAAATAGCTAAAAGTATTGTCCAAATATCCTCAATAAAGAATGCGCGAGTTCACTTAGCAGCGCCGCGACAAAGTTCATATGTGCGTAACAGAGAGCCAGCCAAAGCCTCTGTTGTAGTAATCGGCTATCCTGGCCGCGTAATTACACAGGGACATGTACAGTCAATTACCAATCTAGTTGCCTCAAGCGTTCCCTATTTAGCGGTCGAAGATGTGTCTGTAGTGGATCAGCAAGGTAACTTGTTGACAATGGAGATGAACGCTGGCCTTCGCATGGCCGACGAACAGAGCACCTATAAGCGCTCAATTGAAAATGACTACAAGGCGCGAATCGAACAGTTACTCGCGCCAATTGTTGGAATCCAAAACGTGAATTCTGATGTCGATGCCTCAATCGACTTTTCTCAACTGGAAACAACGTCTGAAGTCTTTGATGAAACGGGAAGGGGGCCAATATCGAGGTCGGAAGTGCTCGCAGTAGACCGCGATCGAGGCTCTCTCGCAGCTGGAGGAATACCTGGCTCTCAATCTAATATAGTGCCAAACGACACTGTGTTAGACGGAGCGGATGGCGGCAATCAAACAAACGCTACAGGGCCAGAAACAGTATCGAATGAGCCATCAAGTACGCGGACTACGCGAAATTACGAGTTAGACCGGTCCATAAAGTACTCAAGAGATGCCGTTGGCACAATAACCAGATTGTCTATTGCCGTAGTGATCAATGAAGCAATCCTGAATCGCAGAGTAAGCCAACCGATAACAGATGTTGAAGGAACCTCACCGGACGACGTGGAAGAAAGCGAAGCAATAGAACAAACGAATATTGCGCCCACTCCGCAGATAGATATAGAACAGCTTACGGAACTCGTCAAAAATTCCGTGGGATTCGACGAAGCTCGCGGCGACCAAGTATTGGTCATAAGCTCACCGTTTATGACAGAAATCGTAACAGAAGAAATTGAAACTCCGTGGTATGAAGAATCGTCAATTATTTTGTTGATACAAATAGCCGCAGCCGTGATTGCTTTTGGAATCACCGTAATCTTCGTAATACGACCTGTTTTAACGTCGCTGATGGCTAGAAATAAAGAAAAACTCGAGAGAGAAATGGATTCCAAATATGGGCTAGCTAGCGCAGGCAATGGTTATGACGCAAAGTTAGAGCAAATAAAACAGCTAGCAAGCTCCAACCCTGGGAAGGTGGCCGGTGCTATCAAAGGGCTGCTAAATAGTTAAGGCGTATAAATTATGGCAAAAAAAGATAAAAAATCGAAAGAAACGCCGAAAAAAGCTGTTGAAAAGAAGAGCCCAGGTGACCAAGAGCAAATAAGGCGCGAGTTTGCAGGTTTATCGAAGATCGATAAGGCAGCAATAGTGATGATGCTTCTCGGTGAAACCTATGCGTCGGGTGTAGTACAGCTTCTTGAACCAAAAGATATAACTACATTAGGAAAGGCGATGCTTAATGTACAGCAATCCTCAGAGGCTATTCTACATCTAGTATTAAATGAATTTTTGGATCAAAATTCTGGCCTTGTAAATTTGAGCGCAGGATCATCTGATTATATTTCAAAAGTCCTCAAAGCGGCGTTGGGCGATGAAAGCGCTGAAAATATTCTAGAAAAAATACGGCCGGATGCAGCAAAGGGTCTCTCGATGCTGAAATGGATGGATGCAAGGGCTATTTATGAATCTATTCAAAATGAGCATCCACAGGTTTTTGCAATTGTTTTGTCTGTTCTTGACCACGACGTAGCAGGAGAGCTCTTGGATTTGTTGCCAGTCGATATCCGTGCAGAAGTGATATCGCGTATCGCAACACTTGAACGGGTCGATCCTACGGCACTAGCTAGATTAGATGATCTCCTGAAATCCCAATTTGTAAAGCAAAAGGGAGTACGATTTAAAACGCTTGGAGGGGTTAAAACAGCGGCCATGATACTTAATTTTTCCGGAGCAGAAATTCAATCCGGCGTATTAAAATCAGTGACTGATTCTGATATCGAACTGGCATCTGCTCTTGAAGAAAATATGTTTACATTTAGCAACCTGATTGGATTAGACGCAAAAAGTATGCAGATTTTGCTCCGAGATCTAGAAAATGAACAATTAATTCCAGCTCTAAAAGGTGCCGACGAAACTCTCAAAGAGAAATTTTTGGAAAACATGTCAGAAAGAGCTCGAGAGATACTTGTCGACGATCTTGAAAACACGGGTCCGCTAAGGGTTACCGAAGTAGATGAAGCCCAAAAAGCAATAGCGAGTATTGCACGAAAACTATCTGAGGATGGCGAAATTATGCTTCCTGGAGCTGGCAATGACTTCGTCTAATGGGAAAAAATTATTAAATAAATTAATTACCAATAAGCCGAGTGAAACTAATTTTTTTGAAGATAAGGCTTTCACAAAAAATATTATTGATACGTCAGAATTTATGGCTTGGAATCCTGGTTCACACCAACCCGAATTTGAAACATCAGCGGGGAGTAAAGAAAGAAAAACATCTAATGCCAACGAAATTGATTCATCAGAAAATGAAAAAATAGTCGAACAAGATCTTATTGATTCATCTGACCCTGAAAGACTAATCGCAGAGTATGAAAAAGGCTTTATAGAAGGAGAAAAGTCTGCAGAAAAAAACTTAAGTAAAAAAATTGAAAACGTAAACAGACTCTTACACAATTTAAATGAGGGGCACTGTGATTTATCGGAGTTTTATTTACCCCTTAAATCCCTCACCATTCGAATTGTTGAGGCCGTATTAAAAACTGAGCTTGTCGAATCTCGGAAAGGTATTGAAAAAATTGTAGAAGACGTGATCAATTCTCTAGGGTCGCTGTCTAATGATCCAATCAAATTGGCTTTAGGTGAAAAAGATTACGATGAGCTAACTGAAGAGATGAGACAAGAATTTCCCCAAGTTCAATTTATACTCGATCAAAAATTATCTCAAGGAAGTGCTTACGGGAGAATGAACGACAAAACAATAAATGACCTCTCCGAGGAGCGCTTAGCGGATATTGTAAATAAGGTATTAAGCAATGGATGAATCCGACCTGACAGATAAATACGATTTTTCAAAATATCGTGAGGCCTTAGATGTCAATTTTACAAAACCGGTCCAAACAAGCACTGGTCGTGTAAAACGAGTCATAGGGCTCACTGTCGAAGCTGTCGGAATTTCTGCGCCCATAGGTGCTCAGTGCGTGATTGAATCAAGTGGTGAAAATGGGCCGGTTGATGCCGAGGTGATCGGGTTTGACGGAGAGCTAATCTTTTTGATGCCCTTTGAAAACATTGAAGGCGTCTCTCCGGGGGCGGGAGTAACAATAAAATCCACCACTCCACTGGGTGGGTTTAGTTGGGAGCTGAGGGGCCGCGTGATCGATGGATTAGGTCAACCAATTGATGATGGGGAGCCTCTTAAATATACAGAATCAGTAAGTTTAGAGGGTAGACGAGTTGGTGCGCTTGAAAGGCAAAATATAACAGAGGTTTTGGACACAGGCGTCAAAGCAATTAACTCGTGTTTCACGTTCGGTAAAGGTCAGCGAATGGGGCTGATAGCGGGATCAGGTGTTGGAAAGAGTGTTCTTTTAGCGATGCTCACCAAAAATACGGCTGCCGATATTGTTGTAATCGCTTTAATTGGCGAGCGTAGTCGAGAGGTCAAAGAATTTGTAACTGAAACTTTAGGTGTAAATGGCCTACAAAGAGCTGTAATCGTGGCAGAATCCGTGAGTTCTTCTGCCGTAAGGAGAATAAAAGCAGCGAAGCTCGCCCACACTATTGCTGAGCAATATCGCATGCAAGGAAAACACGTTCTTCTTCTTGTCGATAGCCTCACACGAGTAGCTCATGCGCAACGGGAAATTGGCCTGGCCGTAGGTGAGCCACCAACTACGAAAGGGTATCCACCATCGGTATTTGCGTTACTGCCGAGTCTCATAGAGCGAGTAGGTATGGGAGGAGGTTCGGAGGGCTCTATATCTGCATTCTATACGGTGCTCGCTGAAAACGACGATCGTGCAGACCCAATTGTTGATATTTCACGCGCAACTCTTGACGGACAAATAATGCTTTCTCGAAAGCTTGCAGATTCAGCACATTATCCAGCTATTGATCTAGAAGGATCAATTTCTCGTGTGGCAGATAAGATCGTTCCTAAGAGCCAAATAGAAACTGCTCGATATATTCGACGACTCTGGGCTTTGTATTACCAGAACGAAGATATTATCCAAATCGGAGCCTATGAATCAGGTTCGAATTCAGAAATTGACCTTGCCATAGAGCGGAAGCTTGAAATAGATGAATTTTTGACGCAAGGGATAGATGAAATATTTTCTGTTGAGGAGACTTCTCAACTGCTTGAAAAGATATTGTAGGAATGAAGATGAAAGCAAAAATTTTTGAAGTAATGTTAAAAAAAATTGATCAAAAGAAAAAATTATTAGAAATTGAACTTCACAAAATTCAAAGTCGAAGACGAACCCTCGATTCGAAAATAAAAAGTATTGATAGCTATATTAAAGCTGTCTCTTATACACATCTCCGAGCCCACGAGACCTCTCTACATCTC
>CAJXPC010000042.1 GCA_913057845.1 uncultured Pseudomonadota bacterium | reverse complement strand
CACCTCTCTATTCGTCGGCAGCGTCAGATGTGTATAAGAGACAGGGGAAATGGGACATGGCGCTGATACGCGTGCTCTGGATTCAAATGTCGTCAATGAGTCCTCTAACGGATTAATCGGGCACCTCAACCTCATACACCCTAATTGGATTCAAATTTTCAGCCGAACAGAGGCCACTTACTTTAGAGATACCGCCTTACAATCTCAAATTCAATCCCTCGAAAAGATAGCGGCCAATACTGCCTGCTTTATTATCTCCGATGGTGAATCGTGCCCTCAATCAATCGTAGATGTTGCCAAAATACATAATATTCCAGTCCTTTGCTCTACCCTCCCAAGTCTTCAGATTATCTGGGTGATCAGAACATACCTGGGGAGAGCCCTAGCAGATTACATCACACACCATGGCGTTCTATTAGATGTTCTGGGCGTTGGCGTGATGATCACAGGTGAAAGTGGCGTTGGAAAAAGTGAGCTGGCGTTAGAACTGATATCCAGAGGGTCTGGCCTCGTCGCCGATGATATTGTGGAGCTGTTCCACATTGCCCCCAAGACGCTTGAGGGTAGAAGCCCCGACCTCCTAAAAGACTTCCTAGAGGTGCGTGGGTTAGGCTTACTTAACATTAGAACCATTTTTGGAGAGACGGCAGTAAGGCGACGGAAAAATCTCAACTTAATCGTTGAGTTGATGAAGCCCAGCCAAACACAAATCGCTCAAACAGAGCGTTTACCCCTACACGCATCCTCGCAAAGTATCTTAGATGTGGATGTACGGAAAGTGCAATTACCTGTTGCGGCAGGACGAAATCTCGCGGTACTAGTAGAGGCCGCTGTGCGCAATTTCGTGTTGCAACTCAGAGGCATAGACAGTACCCAAGAATTTATGGCGCGCCAAAGCAAAAGCATTGCCGAACAATAGAGTCCATGAATGTGTTAACGCAATGAAAATTTTTATCTTTACAGGCCTATCTGGATCGGGCAAAAGTGTTGCACTCAGAACGCTCGAAGACCTTGATTTTTACTGTATTGACAACTTGCCCATCCAAATCCTTGATGCTTGCATCAAAACACTGATAAATCAGGGATACTCTAATGTAGCCATCAGCCTCGATGTCAGAAACCCATCCTTTTTAGGCATGCTGCCGGAAGAGGTTATAAATTTGTCAAATCAAGGCCTAGAAGTAAAAATAATTTTTCTCGATGCCTCCAATGAATCTCTACTGCGACGCTATTCGGAGACCCGAAGACCTCATCCTTTATCCAATAAAAAAATGACCCTTTTTGAGAGTATCGAGGCCGAGCGAAAGCTGCTTGAATCGCTCAAAATCAACGCTGAGCACATCGACACCAGCAGATTAACTCCTCAGCAACTGAAGAATCATGTGAGAGGACTCGTCGAGAACAAACATTACCATCTACAACTAATCTTGCAGTCCTTCGGATTCAAGCATGGCATACCACTAGACACAGATTTCACTTTTGATGTTCGCTGCTTGCCAAACCCATTTTACGAAGATGAGTTAAAACAACTATCAGGCACCGATTCAAGAGTTGCTGAATATCTAAACGGAAGTGCCAACACACGAAAAATTATAGATGATATTCATCAGCTCATCAGTCGGTGGCTGCCCTTATTCATTGATGAAGGTCGCGTGACCCTAGCGGTTTCGGTCGGGTGTACTGGTGGGCAGCATCGATCGGTTTATGTAGCAGAGCAACTTAAAAATAAATTTAAACAGGACTACCGCACACTGATGCGTCACCGCGACTTGAGCTAGCGGAGCAACTTAAATATCTTCCTAACAGGCACTGAAATAGGTAGCTGACTTTGGTCATTAAGGTTAATCCATTTCAACCCAGAACGCTCTTCTTTTGAGCAATGTCGTGTAACATTCACTCGTATGGGGTGAACGACATAATCAATGTGCGTGAGTCGGTGACGAAAAGTATCGAGATGTACGATGGACTCCACCTCCAATTTAAACTCATCTGCGTATTGATCTAAAATATCTGTAGAAAAAATCTCAGAATCAACAAACCCCAAAAGTCCCGGCCATAATCGCCCACCTAAATTCTTAAGCATTAAAACCATTTCGCCGTGTACAAAAACGACCATATAAATCGATTTTTTAGCTATCTCTTTCTTTAAGTTGGGAACAGGGTATGTCCCAACAACATCCTCAATTTTAGCACGACATCTTTCTTGCAAAGGACAGGATACACAGGCGGGATTACGACGAACACATACAGTAGCCCCTAGATCCATTAAACCTTGAGTGTACGCATCAATATGCTTATTAGGCATCAGTTCCTCAGCAAGCACCCATAACTTCCGCATCGTTGAGCTCACGTTGGTCGGCCCATCAACGCGAAAGACCCTCGCTAGCACTCGTTTTACATTTCCATCGAGTATCGGGTATTTTTTTTTATAGGCTAACGCTAGAATTGCACCGGCGGTAGAACGACCAATGCCGGGAAGGCTTATTAAGACATCGTAGTCTGAGGGCACAACACCCCCATGAGCCTCGACTAGCAACCGGGCTGATTTGAGTAAATTTCTAGCCCTAGAGTAATAACCCAATCCACTCCAAAGGCTCAAGACCTCATCTTCGGTGCTCCGAGCGAGTGACACGACATCTGGGAACACAGTCATAAACTGTGAAAAATACTTAATCGCGGTGCCCACTTGAGTTTGTTGCAACATGATTTCGGACACCCATACCCCATATGGCGTTCGGTTCATCTGCCAAGGCAAATCATGTCGGCCATGCTTCAGCTGCCACTTAACTACATCATCTGAAAAATTAAGCACATCTACAATCCAAGTATGAAAAATTTACGCGCAGACAAGCTAAAAATCTCACGCTACAGGATTGGTCAAAATCTTTGACCAATCTCTTCTGCAAAGCTCGCTTACGACGTCTAAAGTTAACCCAATTTTAAATTAAATAAACGAACGTAACGAAACTAAGAATATCGATTGAGACTTTGCCAGTGATAGAATATTGGTCAGAAAACAATAAACCACTAAACGATTATGATTGCGGCACATATCAATGGAGACATCAAGCAAGTAGAGATTGGGACAACGATATTCAACCTCGTCACGGACCTAGATATTGCACACAAAAAAATTGCACTAGAGATCAACGGAGAAATAATTCCCCGCAGCCACTTTAAATCTCGAATATTACAAGATGGAGATCAAATAGAAATTGTTACCGCTGTGGGCGGCGGCTAAAGTAGCCGTTTAACAAACTTTTTACATCATATTGGGAACTCTTCAGAAAATGGATCTTTTAAAAATTGGTACGCGATCTTTTGAAAGCCGCTTGATCATCGGCACCGGAAAATATGGATCCTTCGAAGAAACAGGTCACGCCATTCAAGAAAGTGGCGCAGAAATTGTCACTGTTGCCATACGTCGAACAAATCTCGGACAGAATGCATCCGAAGCAAATCTACTCGACTTTATTGACCTTGATCACACAACACTGCTTCCAAACACCGCTGGCTGCTATACTTCAGATGAAGCTATACGCACACTCAGGCTCGCGCGCGAACTACTAGACGGACACGATCTAGTGAAATTAGAGGTATTAGGAGATCCGCAAACACTGTTCCCCAACGTCTCCGAAACACTGGTTGCCGCGGAGCAACTCGTTAAGGATGGCTTCCAAGTAATGGTGTATACATCAGATGATCCAATAGTTGCGAAGCAACTTGAAGATTTAGGTTGCGTCGCAATCATGCCGCTTGCTTCATTAATTGGATCTGGGATGGGGATTCTAAATCCTTGGAACCTCAGCATCATCATCGAAAACCTTAAGGTCCCGGTAATTGTAGACGCGGGGGTAGGAACGGCGTCAGACGCAGTAATTGCGATGGAGCTGGGATGTGATGCAGTACTTATGAATACTGCAATTGCAGCAGCGCAAGATCCCATCATGATGGCACGTGCGATGAAGAATGCGGTTCAGGCTGGCAGAGACGCCTTTCGTGCAGGCAGAATGCCAAAGAACCTCTACCACGCATCGCCAAGCTCACCCACATCAGGAATGATGCCCCCTAGCTCCAAGAAATAATACTAGCTCAGCTTAACTTTTTTAACAATTAAGAACACCACACATGGAAAAAAGAAAGGTCAGAAGTTACGTTCTGAGGGCTGGCCGAATGTCAGAAGGGCAAAAGAACGCAAGACAAAAATTAGGGGATAAATACCTTTTACCCTTCCAACTGAAATCTAAACTTGATTTCAACACTGTTTTTAAAAATAACAATCCCACCTATTTAGAGATTGGTTTCGGAATGGGGGATACGGCAGTAGAAGTCGCTCAATCCTACCCTGAACACAACTACATTGGGGTTGAGGTGCATCCGCCAGGCGTTGGCCGCGCACTTAAGTTAAGTGAGGATTCCGGGCTTTCGAATATCAGAGTCATCGAGCACGACGCAGTGGAAGTGACACAGCACATGCTCCCCCCAAAAAGTCTAAGTGGCATCCATATCTTCTTCCCTGACCCATGGCCCAAAAAAAGACATCATAAACGGCGCCTGATCAATGGAGAATTCGTTCATCGACTGACCCTGCTTCTAATGGACGCAGGTTATCTACACATCGCAACGGATTGGGAAGAGTATGCCGAAGAAATATTAGCGACATTGCGGGAAAATCATCATTTAGAAAATACAGCGGCGGATTTTTGCGAACGCCCCTCCTACCGACCGACTACCAAATTTGAACGGCGCGGACTTAAATTGGGACATCAAGTGTGGGATATTATCTTTCGAAAATGCTAAGGCTCACTGACTCACAAAAACTCTTGCAAAACCTCATTTAGAAAACGCATCCCCAATGGGGTCGTACGTATAAACCCATCGGATAGGTCCATAAGGCCACGACGCTCCAGCACCATAAGTTTAGAGTTAACCAAATCAATGGGTAGCGCTGTTCTTTTTTCAAATAAGCCTCTAGGTACACCAGCATTTAACCGTAAAGCATTCATAAAAAATTCAAATGGTAAAGATTCAGAAGCCACAATCTGATTGCTGTATACCCCAGACCCCAAACCAACAGCCTCCATATAACGCTTAGGTTGTTTATGTTTCACGATGCGCGTGACACTCTGGGACGTTGTTATTTTCGAATGAGCACCCGCACCAATGCCAAGGTAATCCCCAAACTCCCAATAATTCGTATTGTGTAAGCATTGTCTCCCCGGCTTCGCAAAAGCAGACACTTCATATTGTGCATATCCGTGTTCATGCACGACCGACTCAATCTCAAACTGCATTTCTGAGGCTAAATCATCATCAGGTAACTTCGGGGGATATCTAAAAAACCAAGTGTTTGGCTCAATAGTTAGCTGGTATATCGATATATGCTCAGGAGCAAACTCCAATACTCGTGAAAGATCAGTTTTTAGTTCTCCAAGTTGCTGCCCTGGCAAAGCAAACATTAAATCTATATTGATATTGTCAAAAATAGATTTTGCGTCGGAGATCGCCCCGATGGCTTCAGCACTGGAGTGCACTCGTCCTAACTTCTCGAGTAACTCATCATTAGTCGTTTGCACACCAATCGACAGCCTATTGACGCCGACTCTTCGATAACCCTCAAACTTAACTCTGTCCGAAGCGCCAGGGTTAGCCTCCAACGTAATTTCCGCATCAGCCCCAACCGAGCAATTTCCCTTCACATACTCAATAACCGTGCCAATTAAATCTGGGTCGAAAACGGATGGCGTACCTCCGCCAAAAAAGATTGTTTTAATCTCACGATCTTTAATCTGGTCGAGGTGCTGCTCTAAGTCCCTGATAAGGGTGTCGGTATAGCCCTTCGGGGAAACATCGCTTCTAAGAGGGTGGGAGTTGAAATCACAATATAGGCATTTTTTGACACACCAAGGGATGTGAACATACAACGACAGTGGTGGTAGACAGATCACACTCACTATCGTTATGAAATTCGTAGCATTTGAACAAGAAGCGGGGCGCAGATCAAAACAAAATAAGGGTGTGACATCAGTATGCCCCGGACTCTAACAAGAGCCTCATACTGCGTACTGCAGCACCTCTGTGGCTTATCTCATTTTTTTGGACCAAGGACATTTCCGCACCGGTTAATTGAAGGCTAAGGTCCAAAAAAAGCGGATCGTATCCAAATCCTCCCTGGCCACGTGGTTCATGAAGCACCTCCCCAAACCATCGTCCATCAGCAATCAAAGGAGCGGGGTCATTATAATGACGCACCAGCACAAGCGCGCAATAATAATGGGCGCGGCGATCAATGGCACTTCTCATTAATTCGATCAAATGATTATTATTTTGAACATCAATCGCATCCTCACCAGCAAAACGGGCCGACCTAACGCCGGGACGGCCATCAAGTGCAGATACACAAATCCCAGAATCATCTGCTAACGCAGGTAACCCCGAATTTTTCGACACATGCCGTGCCTTCGTCAGTGCATTTTCCAAAAAAGTATCATAAGGCTCCTCGGCCTCACTCAGACCAAGTTTTTGCTGACTCACAAACTCAATATCGAGACCATGAAACATCAAACTAATTTCACGAATCTTACCTTCGTTACCCGAGGCGATCGCGATCTTAGGTGGCAGCATCATGAGCACGTGCCAAAGTTTTTTTCTGCATCTCGATGAGCTCTAAAATACCCTTTTCCCCAAGGGAGAGCATGTCAGCTAACTGTGTTTTATTGAAAGCGACACCTTCAGCAGTCCCCTGTATTTCTATGATATCACCCGCCTCGTTCATCACGAGATTAAGGTCCGTGTCACAGCTGGAATCCTCTCCGTAATCAAGATCCAATAAAGCTGCGCCGGATACGATACCTACCGATATTGCAGCAACATGATGTTTGATAGGTGACTTCTGTAGCGCACCTTTTTGTAACAAATGATTTACCGCCTCACATAAAGCAACGAATCCCCCCGTAACACTCGCGGTTCGAGTACCTCCATCTGCTTCAATGACATCGCAGTCGATCTTAATTGTTCGCTCACCGAGCTCAGAGAGCGAAATCGACGCTCTCAAGCTCCTGCCGATCAATCGTTGGATCTCTTGAGTTCTTCCCGACTGCTTACCTTTTGACGCTTCTCGATCCATTCTTGTGTTAGTGGATCGTGGCAGCATTCCATACTCAGCAGTAACCCAACCTTGACCGGTCCCTCTGAGAAAAGGCGGCACCCTATCCTCAACAGAAGCGGTGCAGATCACTCGAGTTCTTCCAAACTCAACCAGCACAGAACCCTCAGCTTGCCCAATAAACCCTCTCGTGAAACAAACCTTCCTTAGACTATCAGCATCCCGGCCATTTCTGTCCATTACTTATCCCTTCATAAAAAAATCTAAAAAAGCCATCATCATTCTTTGTTACAGGTGCATCAGGCCCGTGATATCGTATCAACAATTATTAATTACTAATGAAATAGGAAACAATTCATGACCACCAGTATGACTGGATTCGCAACTGCTTCATGCACAACCGAATTCGCTACCATCGTAACGGATATCAAATGCGTCAATCACCGATATTTAGACCTCCAGTTTAAAATCCCTGAAGAATTACGGCAACACGAAGTTAAGTTTAGACGCACATTAGCCGATTTCCTAAAAAGAGGGAAAGTCGAATGCAAGATTTCCATCAATCAAAATCATGATTCAGCGCAAAAACAAGTATCCAACCAAGTTCTTCAAAACCTAAAAAAATTGGAACAAAATGTTGCGGCACAGTGTCCTGAAGCAGCAAGACTCTCCATCAATGATATTTTACGTTGGCCCGGGGCAATACAAGAGAACTCAATAGAATTAGAAACACTAGTCACGGCAGCTGAGGAAGCCCTCAGCGCCGCAATTAGCGAACTTAATATCGCTCGAAATGAAGAGGGTGAAAAACTAAAAAAAATCATTCAAGAAAAAGCCAACCGCATCAATTTTCTCATTCAAGACGTTAAGCCACGCATACCCGAGATTGTTTCATCCTATGAAATAAAATTAAAAGATCGAATCAAACAACTTAATATCGAGGCTTCAGAAGATAGAATTGCACAGGAAGTTGTGATGTACTCAACAAAAGTAGACATCGAAGAAGAAATCCAAAGACTAGAGGCACACACGTCATCATTGCTCGATATTTTAGAATCCAAGGAGGCTCAAGGTAAAAAGCTTGACTTTCTCATGCAAGAATTAAATCGCGAAGCCAATACCCCTGGAGCCAAATCGACAAATATTGGTACAACCAATATCGCAATGGAACTTAAAGTGGCAATCGAGCAAATCCGGGAACAAGTCCAAAATATTGAATAAATCTATGGCTGATATTTTCATCATTTCTGCGCCCTCAGGTGCAGGCAAATCTTCGTTAATCGACGCCTTAATTGAAAAAGATATCAGGTTAAAAAAATCCGTTTCAGTTACGACTAGACCCCCTCGAGAGGGGGAACTACATGGCAAACACTATGTATTTACTGATGACGCAGACTTTCAGAAACGTTTAAACAATGGTGAATTCTTGGAGTATGCGCAGGTACACGGCAATTGGTATGGAACCAGCAAGGTCTTAGTCGAAAGTGAGATGAAGAACAATAATGACTTAATTCTAGAAATCGACTATCAAGGTGCTCAAGTGGTTAGAAGTCTCTATACCGCCAGCATCTCTATTTTTATCCTGCCGCCCAGTAAGGCTTTATTACGTTCACGCCTTGAGAAAAGAAACACTGACAACGCCACAACGATTGAGCAACGCCTCGGAGCTGCGAGCACTGAAATTGCCCATATTACCGAGTATCAATATGTTACTATTAATGATAACTTCGATGATGCCTTAGCTGACATACAAGCTATCGTCCGTTCGACCAGACTCTCAGCGCACAGTCATGAGGGCGAACGCATCGTAAAAGACTTTTTAAAGGATGACTGATTATGGCTCGCATTACGGTGGATGATTGTTTGGAATTCATTCCGAATCGCTTTGAATTAACACTAGCGGCGAGTTTACGCGCGCGGCAAATCTCCATTGGGAACACCGCGCTTGTAGAGGAAAACAATGACAAACCAACCGTTATTGCCCTCAGAGAAATCGCGAGTGGTCAGATAGGTATCGAGATACTAGATAAAAAATAGTCAGCCCACTAGGTATAGACTCATGCTGAGTCGATAACTACAAACGCAGAAACCGGATCATCCCGGTATTTGATGTCATGGAACATGACCTTCCTACAGTGTCAAACATTATCGAAGTAGACTTAGCCTCTCCACTATTCGCACAGGCGGCGAATTACCTCAGCCCGCATGAGCTTGAAATACTCAAGGAGGCCTATCAATACAGTCGGGAAGCACACCAAGGCCAATTTCGAAAAACAGGTGAACCTTACGTCTCACATCCCGTGGCGGTATCCCAAATTCTGACGACCTGGAATCTTGACTCCCCCGCACTCATCGCAGCACTACTGCATGACGTGGTTGAAGACACCCAAATTACAAAAGGGGAAATCAGTCAAAAATACGGCCAAGTCGTCGCGGACCTTGTCGATGGCGTATCTAAGCTCGACAAAATCAGTTTTGAATCTCAAAAGCATGAACAAGCTGAGAATTTCAGGAAAATGTTGCTCGCGATGGCCAAAGATGTTCGAGTAATGTTGATCAAACTGGCTGATCGGCTACACAACATGCGGACATTGACCGTGATGCAGCCCCAAAAGAGGATGCGTATCGCGAAAGAAACACTCGAGATTTATGCACCAATTGCCAATCGCTTGGGATTGAATGACGTGTATCGTGAGCTGCAAGAACTGTCACTATCACACCTATATCCAAATCGTTATAAGGTGCTGTCAAAAGCCTGTCTCTTATACACATCTCCGAGCCCACGAGACCTCTCTACATCTCG
>CAJXPC010000041.1 GCA_913057845.1 uncultured Pseudomonadota bacterium | reverse complement strand
GCCAAGAAAGGAAACAATCAGCCCTGCATAAGCATGGATCAAGAAAACCCAAAAGTCTGGTTGATCCGATCGATAGGCTAATACCGCACATCCATAAAACGGTATAAGACCACAATAACCTAGAGCCTGTATTTGCCTCTGATTCAAGCGTGTTTTAACCTAAAATAGCGATACATCAACCCTGAAAGCCGGCCCAGTAACAAACCGTTTAGATACCGCTAACCGCTTTCGCGTACAAAAATTCCTCCAGGCCCCAAGCACCACCCTCACGACCCACACCAGATAGTCCCACACCACCGAACGGTGTTGCGGGACTCAAAAGCTGCCCGTTAATCTCAACCATACCCGATCGTAATTTCCGAGCTAGATGTTTCGCTCGATTAAGATCAGCAGTTTGCACGTAATTAGTTAAACCGTATGGGGTGTCATTAGCAAGCTCTATGGCATGCTCTTGATTCTTAAATGGAGTAATTGATAGGACAGGGCCAAATATTTCTTCCTTAAATATCTCCATATCAGGGGTTACGTCAGCAAATACAGTGGGTTTGACGAAATAACCTTTATCAAAGCCCTCTGGTCGACCTTCTCCACCACAAACGAGCTTTGCACCTTGCTGAATACCCGTTTGGATGAGTGCTTGTACTTTCTCAAACTGTGCCGCTGATGCTAAAGGCCCAATGTGTCTGCCCTCTTCATGAGCATAACCTACCGTCGTTTTCATAGCCATGCCATGCGCCTCTTCAACGGCCCGATCGTAAATCGATTCCTCTACGAGCATCCTTGTCGGCGCATTACACGATTGACCGCTGTTTAAGAAACATTGGCGCACACCTCGCACAACCGCCTTGTCATCAGCATCCGCGAAAATGATGTTCGCTCCCTTACCGCCCAACTCAAGACAGATGGGCTTCACCTGTTCGCTGGCTGAACTCATAATTAACCGGCCGGCACGGGTTGAACCCGTAAAAGAGATCGCAGCTACATCTGGATGCTGAGTTAACCAGGTTCCAGCGCCAACACCATCACCGTTAATAAGATTGAATACTCCCTTAGGAAAATGAGCTTCCTCAATCATATCCGCAAGCATCATCGAGGATAAGGGTGCAATTTCCGAGGGCTTTAGAATTACTGAACATCCCGCAGCCAGTGCGGGGGCCACCTTCAGCATCACCTGGTTCATAGGCCAATTCCAAGGTGTGATTAATCCGACTACGCCTATAGGCTCATGAAATACGTGATCCACTCCCTCTTTCTTTGGCACCTCAGTCACGAAACTGAAGGTCTCCAAAGTTTTAATCGTCTGTCTGAGATGAGCGTACCCAGCTCCAGATTGCGCAGCCTGAGCCATGGACAGGGGCGCACCCATTTCCGAAGAGATGACTGCTGCCATTTCATTCATTTTCGATTTATAAATAGCTAATAACGCTTCAAGTAAGGACTTCCTATCTTCTACCGAAGTCTCAGACCACTCCCCTTGTGCAGTTTTTGCGGCCATTACCGCCCGATTTAAATCGGTCTCATCACCTAGCGTAATAACTGCGATTGACTCCTCCGTAGATGGATTAATTACGGATAAAGTTTGGTCAGAATTGGGTTTTACCCAAGCACCATCGATGAAAAATTCTGTTTCTTTACGCATTAACGCACTCCGTGGAAAGTATTTTGATGAAAACAAATAGATTAAAAGCAATCAAGATTCTAACAAATCAATATCAAGAGCAGACACTGACGGCCTGCGTCTTTAGTTACATGACAAGAACAAAGGTATGATACCTCGCTTATATAATAACTGTAACGTTCCCATGTCAACACACCTTGTCTCAATCGTCGGACACCTTGCATTCTTCCTGACTGCACTGTCATTTGCGCTCAAGGATATCGTTGCGCTAAGAATTCTTGCGATTATTAGCTCATGTGGTGCCATTATCTACAATTACTTTCACCCGATGGGTTCTCCGGACTGGCTACCTCTGTCCTGGTGTCTCGTGTTTGCACTCATTAACATATGGCGGGTGTACCAGATGTATGCCGAGCAATCTAAGGTCTCATTAAGCGATATTGAACTTGAAATGCTGGATACGAGTTTTTCAAACTTTAATCGGGTTGAATTCGCGAAATTGATACGCTCTGGCCAATGGGAAACTGCAGACATTAATACGACACTTACAGCGCAGAACGAAGTACCTAACAAACTTTATTTTATCCAAAACGGTACAGTCGCCGTCATAAGAGACAGTAAAGAAATCGCAAGAACGTCTGATGGCACTTTTATAGGGGAGATGTCCTTTATCAGTAACGGCAACGCCTCAGCCACAACGATCACCCGAACGCAGACACAATTAATCACGTGGGACCGACTGTCTCTTGAACGCTTACTTTCCAGAAACCCCACATTGAGCATATTGCTTAAACATAGTATCAGCGTCGATTTGACCAAGAAAATAAAAGATCAACCATGAGCATCTAGCCCCTCATTATTTAGGCTCTTCACTATATAAGCCTGTTACCGCACAAGTCGGCCAATCTCCTTGAGCAATACCCCTTGTGACGAGCCGAAGAACCGCACCGAAACGCTGACCATTTTTTTCGTATATTTCGACAATAACATCGTCAAACAGCAGTTCTAATTCGCACTCGTCTGTGGTCATCCAATGTAAGTTAGATACTGGGGACATATGAACCTGGTAGATGTTTTGAGATTCATAAGCTACGGTAGCTTTGAACGAACCAGAAGCCTGAACATCACTACTCCAAGCACCTGCGAACTGATAAGGTAACATCCCCAAAAAAATCAGTAACAAATTACGCATCGCCAGCATACTCACACCCCAAAAATATACGCTTAAAAAACATAATGAAGGATTAAAAAAATTTATAACTCTTCAATACCCTCACGCAACACCTTAGCGTGATTCGCAATTAAACTCTTCTCTTCATCTGATTTTCGATCCAAGTTCTTCAACATCATAGCCATTCTTGGGTTTTTATCAAAAAACCTTCTTTGACTCGACAAAAAGTCCCAATATAGCGTGTCGAATGGGCAGGATTTTGCATTGTGCTTTTCTTTACGGCTGTATTGACAACCCTTACAGTAATCACTCATCCGGTTAATGTAAGCGCTACTGGAGACATATGGCTTCGTTGCAAGCACGCCTCCATCCGCATACTGACTCATCCCAATCGTATTAGGTGCCTCAACCCACTCTAGTGCGTCAATATAGATGCCCAGGTACCAATGGTGAACATCGTGAGGATTCAACCCTGCCAGCAATGAGAAATTTCCGACAATCATTAATCGCTGTATATGGTGCGCATAAGCAGTATTCAAAGATTGTTTAATGGTTGTACTTAAACAATTCATCCCAACATCGCCCGTCCAGAACCAACTAGGTAGCTCTCTGCCAAATAGAAAGTGATTACTCTTCAAATAATCGGGCATTTTTGCCCAATAGATACCACGAATGTACTCCCTCCACCCTAGCACTTGCCTCACAAACCCCTCAATACTTGCGATATTCTCCCGGTCCTCAACCAGCTCCTGAACCACCGTATTAATTACCTCTTGCGGTGAAATCATTTTCAAATTTAAAGAAAACGAGAGTAGCGAATGAAAGAGTGTCTGATGCTTAACTGACATAGCATCCTGATAATCACCAAAGAACCTTATATTCGCAGAGCAGAAATCCTTAAGCATTACCAATGATTCCTCACGACTCAGTGGCCATTGAAATGCTTCGGAGGTTGGATTACCGAACGTAGTAATGCCAGACTCTACTATCTCACCCCATAATTTCGTATGGTCATGCTTCGGCCGCCGCAAGGAACGGGGCGTAGGCTCGCCACGCCAGTTTTTTCGATTTTCCTTGTCGAAATTCCAAGCACCTCCTACGGGCTTAGATTCACTCATTAACACGTCATGTTTGAGCCGTAAATGCCGATACCAATTCTCCATTTTCCAGGATTTTTTCTGTTCCATGAAAAAGGCTAGTGCGCCTCGCTCTTCGTAGAAATGCTCCGACGGGACACTGCCGCCGGATAGCTCGGACCTATCAAGAAACCCATTTAACTCCTGATCAACATACCAAGAATCTGGCTCTTGCCAGATAAATTCCTTAATCGCTAATTTATAACAGAAATGTTCTAAATTACCGCAAAAGCTGTGATGATTTGCGGAAGCGTTGATGTCAACATATTCAACATGATGCCCTTGATCAGTTAATGTTTTTGAAAAAAACCGCATCGCCGCGAATGTGCCTAGTATTTTTTGCGCATGTTGTGGAGACCGACTCGCCTCCGACTTAACCTCCATCATTATGTAAACCACGTCACTTTCGATCGCATTAAACCAAGAGTGATTTAAATTAAGCTGGTCTCCCAAGATAAGGCGCAACTGTCTCATAATCAACTCACGACACGGTTGAGCGACGACAACGCTCCGAGCAATATTTCACCTGCTCCCAATCTCTTGCCCATTTCTTACGCCACGAAAACGACTTTCGACAAGTGACGCATACCTTGGAAGGCAGATTTGATTTTGTATAACCCGCAGGCTTAAGGTTAACCAACTGACTCACCTATTCGTTTACGATTGTCCACGCCGCTTTAATATTCTCACTACGCTCTAATTGATCCAGATATTTTTCATGTGCATTGAGCTCCTCTTTGGATGCCTTCACAACAAGAACATGAGTCTCAGGAACTTCAGATCCCTGGCTTGATATCAATTGCGCTTCATCAGCGTCATCACTCAATAAACTATCTTGACCTCGCGTCATAGCTAAATAAACTTCAGCAAGCAACTGCGTATCTATTAAAGCGCCGTGAAGTGTTCGGGACGAGCGATCAATCGAATACCGCTCACACAACGCATCAAGTGAATTTCTCCTTCCAGGATGGAGGCGTCGCGCCAAAGCCAAAGAGTCGATGACCCCATCACAATACTCAGTAAATACACCAAGCCCTAGTTTCTCAAATTCCATATTCAAAAAACCAACATCAAAAGACGCGTTGTGAATCACAACCTGAGTGCCTTTAACGAATGCCAACAAGTCGTTAACGATGACATCAAACAACGGCTTGTCTTCTAAAAACTCATCACTCAAGCCGTGAACTTGAAATGCCTCGGGCTCTACGAGACGTTGTGGATTTACATAAACCTGAAAGACCTTATTTGTAACGTTTCGACTCTCGACCTCAATCGCAGCAATTTCAATAATTCGATGACCGTTTGCCGGGCTCAGTCCTGTCGTCTCTGTGTCTAAAATGACGTAACGCACGCAATGCTCCTTAATATAAGACTAATCAGCGATTCGAATCGGGACGCCTCGATTGGCCAGATCATCAGCGCGCTCATTACCTAAATTCCCAGCATGCCCTTTTACCCATATCCATTCGATCTCATGTCGAGGGACGAGTTCATCAAGCATCATCCATAAATCAACGTTTTTCACAGGTTTTTTATTGCTTGTTTTCCAACCCGTCTTCTTCCAGTTAGAAATCCACAGATTAATACCATTTTTCACATACTGCGAATCAATAAATAAACGAATTTTTGACGGATTCTTAAGCATTCGTAGCGCCTCAATGACCGCCGTTAACTCCATCCGATTATTTGTAGTTTCAGCCTCACCTCCGAATATTTCCTTTTCATGCGCTCCAGATATCAGATACGCTCCCCATCCACCAGGACCAGGATTGCCCTTGCACGCACCATCAGTATAGATATCAATTGTGCTCTTAGCCGTCATTCATCCACCCCACCAAGCTCAATCACCTTTGCAGTTTCCTTATGCGTTGATCCGGCCACGTGTCGAACCGACCGGTAAGAAGGCCAACGATCTATTGATAAACGCATACCTCGAACCTTTTTTACACCTTTAAGCATATAAACCCCACCCAATATAGGCCACCATCGATCTCCCGCAGATTCCATAAATAAAAACCGCTCACGCCATTTGTCAGAATGAATAGGTGCACGATAAAACCCCCACCGTCCAGCCTCTACTTCAATACTCAACAACTTTAACCAATCTTTAACGCGCCACAAACTTAACAACTCTGTTGGAACACCATTTTCCTTAACCGTGCATTTCTTCAAAAGGTGACGTACGCCCCAAAGGCTCATAGGATTAAATGCTGACAGCACCAGCGAACCACCAGGCACCAGAATTCTCTCAATCTCTCTGACAACCCCATGTGGGTTTATGCTGAACTCTAAGCCATGCGGTAAAACCACCAAGTCTATTGAGTTCGATTTTATGGGATTTTGATGAGGTAGCCCTCGAATCTGACCGAAGGACGATTCAGACATCACAAACTTATTAGGAATACGACTATGGGCTAAAAAGTCGTGCTGAGGAAAACCAACTTGAACAGCGTTGAATCCAAAAACATCTGAGACCATACCGTCAAATATGGGTCGCTCTGCACCCAGCAGATCTTTTCCTAAAGACCCTGAAAAACAATCGACTAAATTTACTTTATCCTCACGTGTTGACATTTAATCTGCTGGCATCAAAGATGAGAGTATATGAATAATACGCAAGTCTATCCGGTTAAGGCCTTCCAAGACAATTACATTTGGACAATCCATAATCAAACGCACGCAGTGATTGTTGACCCCGGTGATTCACTACCTGTTCTGGAATTCTTAGCATCCAGAAAGCTGGCTCTATCCGCTATTCTGATCACGCACCATCACGCCGATCACGTCGGGGGGATCCTGAATATCATTGATAAGTGTAATGTGCCTGTGTATGGGCCTAAGACCGAAAGTATTCCTGAGATAACGCACCAGCTCGTTGAAGGCGACGAAGTGAGGTTTGACCAATTAGACCTCACGTTTAACATCCTTGATATACCTGGACATACGTCAGGACACATTGCCTATTTTGATGATAAACGGGTGTTTTGTGGGGATACTCTGTTCTCATGTGGATGCGGGAGAATCTTTGAAGGCACCCCACCACAAATGTTTCAGTCCCTGGAAAAGCTTGCGCATTTACCTGACTCGACGGAGGTTTACTGCACTCATGAGTACACACTATCCAACATTAAATTTGCTCGCGCATTGGAACCGAATAACTCGGCATTGGCTGATTATGAACATCTGATTAATTTTAAAATGTCGAACCAACAAATTTCCTTACCAACATCAATTGGGTTTGAAAAATCTGTGAACCCATTCCTTCGGTGTAACGAGCCAACGGTTATCCAAGCGGCGCAAGCTAAGGCGCACGAAACACTCTCTAATGCGGTAGAAGTATTTGCTACGATAAGAAAATGGAAAAATGATTTTTAGCCTCAAGATCACTGTTTGAATAGCGCCACAACTATGCATCTCCAAAATAAATTGTCATTAATCTCAGCCCTCATTGCTTGTATCGCACTAAATACTGCTCTTGCGGATCCAGCTCTTGATAAGACCGATCAAGAAATTGTTCGAAAATTCCTCACTGAACATGACATAAAAACGGTGAGTTTCTGGTCGTTCAACTATATCGATCTCGATGCGCAAAATGGCTCACAGGAAGTATCACTGGACTCAATCCCCAGCATTTGGCCCCGTGTCATAGACGGATTTGGCATGCCCGACATCCTTTATGGCGAAAAAGAAATCATTTATCGAGTAGAGCGAGGAGACACACTCTCTGGCGTTGCTAAACGCTATGGGGTAACCGTAAGAGCGCTAAAAACCTGGAATAAACTAAACGGATCATTAATACGAATAGATCAAAAATTATTCATCCATAAAAACGCTCAAGGTAAGCGCGTACATAATTACGAAAAACGCTATAAGAGTAATCTTGATTATGTAGCACGCATCTTTAACCGCAGCCAGAAGTACATGCACCATATCCTGGCTGAAATAGAGAAAAGAAATATGCCAACCGAGTTGGCCTTACTTCCCATGGTCGAGAGCGCATACTACCCAGTGGCCTACTCTCGAGCACACGCCGCTGGCCTATGGCAATTTATACCATCGACAGGCAAAAATTACGGCCTAGAACAAACCTGGTGGCGTGATGAGCGAAGAGATGTTATTGCATCCACTACAGCAGCACTGGACTACCTGGAAACATTACATGCCGAGTTCAATGACTGGCAGCTTGTTTTGGCGGCATATAATTGGGGAGAAAATGGGCTGAGGCGAGCGATTAAACGCAACAAGAAGCGAGGCAAAGGAACCACATATTTCGACCTAAAAATGCCAAAAGAGACAAGAAATTATGTCCCCAAACTACAAGCCATTAAAAACATTATCCTTGAAGCACACGCAGGTTCTCTGGCATTACCACATGTGGCGGACTATGCATATTTCACACCTGTACACGTCTCTAACCTCATAGATATAAAATTAGCCGCTAAATTTGCAGACATTGATATAGAAGAATTTGAAATGCTGAACCCGTCACATAATCGCCCAATCTTCACAACAGATGGGGGGAGCTTAATGCTCATCCCGAGCGATCGGACGGAAATATTTAAAAAGAATCTAAATAATCATAAAGCCCCATTACTAAGCTGGGGGACCTACCAATTCAAAAAAGGAGATACGCTTTCTCAGACGGCTAAGCAATTCAACATCAGCGTCGACAAGCTCCGCGCCATCAATGGCTTAAAACCATATTTCCCGATACAGATAGGACAATCGGTACTTGTACCTTGGCCCTCCGAGTCACAGCCCTCGAATCTAAATGAAACCTGGCAGCTTCCTGAGTTCTCTCAACCCAACTCACTGTATGGCAAAGAGATCGTTTATCGAATTAAATCGGGAGATACTCTCTCTGGAATCGCTAAACGCTACGGAGTATCCATCAAGGCGCTTAAAACGTGGAATAAGCTGAGTGGGTCCTCGATACGAGTAGCTCAAAAATTAGTCATTTATAAAGACTTTACAATTCCGAGTGTATCTCAGATGCTAGGGCGTTAAAATAACGACCACAATTATCAAATGGTAAATCAATGGGACTCCTTACTTACAAAAAATTATTAATTACGGGCCTTCTAAGCAATCGGTCAATCGCTTATGGGATTGCTAAAGCGGCCATGCGGGAAGGGGCTACCCTCGCGTTCAGTTACGCAGGCGGTGAGAAAATAGAAAAAAGAGTTAGAGATCTTGCGAAGGACTTTAATACCGACCTCGTACTCCCCTGCGATGTTGGCAGCGACGAAGAAATTCATGCGCTTTTCGATTCATTAAAGACTGAGTGGGGACACCTTGATGGGCTCGTGCACTCAATTGCATTTGCGCCAAGAGAATCATTAAGCGGTAGCTATCTTGACTCCGTGACGAGGGAAGCATTTCAAGTTGCCCATGACATCAGCTCTTACAGCTTCTCAGCCCTCGCTCAAGCAGCTCATCCATTAATGGTGGGACGCAATGCGTCACTACTGGCATTGACGTATTTAGGGTCACAACGAGCATTTCCCAGCTACAACGTCATGGGCTTGGCAAAGGCCAGTCTTGAAGCTAATGTGCGCTACATGGCTCATAGCCTTGGCTCCGACAATATCCGGGTCAATGCGATCTCTGCAGGCCCAATCAAAACCTTGGCTGCCGCAGGTATTGGAAGCTTCTCCAAACTACTGTCATTTGCAGCTAAAACAGCCCCTTTGAAAAGAAATGTAACCACCGAGGAAGTTGGGAACGCCGCTGCTTTTCTTCTTAGTGATTTAGCAAGCGGTATTACTGGGGAAATAACGTACGTTGATGCAGGTTTTAACACTGCCGGAGTAGCCCCATTAGACTAATCCGGTAACTAATTTGACTAGTTATTAAGACTCTCCGAGTCGCTTTTGATACGAACATTCGCATTTTCACGCAGACTTGCAATGTATGCGCTCATCTGTTGCTGCATGAGCATCTGAGCTAACTGCCTTTTTGCGGTACTCAAATCGTCGTCTGTAACCTCTTCTAAATCTGTCTCTTATACACATCTCCGAGCCCACGAGACCTCTCTACATCTC
>CAJXPC010000040.1 GCA_913057845.1 uncultured Pseudomonadota bacterium | reverse complement strand
GAGATGTAGAGAGGTCTCGTGGGCTCGGAGATGTGTATAAGAGACAGGTTTTTTCTTCGCATTGCGCACACCAATTAGTTCTTAAACCTTGCCGCTCAAACTTGCTTGGGACAAGTTCCAAGTCACGCATCGGATACTCAAGCTCAGACTGAGTCATCATCTCTTATAGTGCTACAGCCAAAAAAATAAGACAAATACTGAACATTAAAATTTTAAGCGTTATATTTTGCAATGATTTAATCCAAAATAACTCATCTAATGGGCTACTGGTCAGGTATTAAATTAAGGTGCGGAACAAATAAACATCTAACAAAAACATCTCAGAACCTGTTATCAATGACATCTTGTCAGTAATATGCTTTTAAAAAGGCTTTGTCAACGAGCTGGTAACCGGTTTTTTTTCGTGATAGATTGGCCATATGGGACAAAATGCAATTCGTATATTTTTATTACTCGTTTTAATAATGGGTGGCTCTTCCGCTTTTTCATCTGAGGAAGTACGCGTCCTCTCGTCAGAAGCCCGAGTAACCAGTAATTTAGGTGGTGGGCAGGCTGCGCGATCGGATTTTGATTTTGGACCAATCAAGGTTTGGTTAAGAGACGATGGGCGTTGGGCAATTGAAGGGGACGTGATGCATCGCTCTGGATTCTGCGCGACGTACCAACTGGGCGTTCAATTTGGCACCGGAAGCCCAGGATGCGCCAACGTCAAGTGGCTTGCTGATCCAATCTATGTCACCAAACGGTTGCAATGTAATAGCGCTGGAGCCTTTCATTCTGGGGGTAGTTATAGCTTGGCAGTAAAAAATCGCTTCAATGAAATTAACTGCGCGCAAAGAGCCATCAAATGCAACGGGAAATGCAATTAACCAAAAGTTGACCTTACAAAAAGGATTCTACTCAATCATTTCTATACTGTAATAATTGTCCTGCGCCCTTTGAATGCTAATTTTGACGGCACGCATATCTCTAGCTCCAGGAACGACCAACCGAGACACATTGCTCAGAAGCGATCCATTAAAGTGGAACGGCTGATCCCACCGATACTTATGCGTATCGCCATTGATAATCAAAACATTTTTGTCCGTTTTCTGTGCCAGCCCAAACAGCACGGAACCTATCGTCTGAGAAAATCCGGCATACATTAACGACGGCTCAGGCATCATCCAATCAATGAATGGGTCCCCATGGAACACTACGACAAGATCACTTATTCGGTCGCCTTTAAGTTGATCAAATGCCTGTTTTATCCAACGGGAATTTGCTGACTCTCTAAGTATGAATTCCCTCTCACCTTCACGGGTTCCGGCGTCCATATTATTGTTACTCCCTACCACATGTATCGACAAGAATAACGTTTTGGAAGCAATCCACATTTGATTTTCAACAAAGTCAGAAAAGTCTGCATCTACCTTACCTTGACTTTGTAAACCAAGGACAGAATTCCCTTCAAAATAAGTCGAATCAAAGAATATCTGCCTGAGCTTTTGAAGTCGCTCCAAAGGGTCATATCCACCATTGTTCTTTCGGTGGCAATCTGTCCATTCATTATCTCCAGGCGTATAGATCAATGGCGCCACAAATATTGATAAAAGCGTCATCTGTCGGGCATATACCTCATCGGAGCAGAGTGTAGAACCACTCTTAATATCTCCCAGATGGACCACAAAATCAGCATTCTGCCTGTTAATCTGGAGTATCAAGTTTTGATAGGCCTCGTCAACTTCCACCTCAGAGCCATAGGGCATATCACCAAGCACGACAAATTCAGCTGCGTATGCTGTGACTCCAAAAAAAATAAAAACCAAACCAAACCAGCGTAAAAAAATATTTAGTATCTTATTTTCAGTCATTATATTAAGTAAAACACATGATAGATGGCTACCCACATTCAAGTCTCAACAAGCGATTCAGCTATAGACCTCTCGACTCGCTTGAAGGACACAGGATATATCGTCTTAAGTTGCTGGGCCCATAACGATACACGCAACTCTTCCAGTGACCATCTGATCTCAATAAGTTTTTGCCGTTGTTGAGGGTTCACACTAAGCTCGATTAATTTCGATATCTGCTCTTCGTATAAAGATATCTGTTTTTGCCAAGACTCGTCACGATTCGGATCTGACCGCAGTTTCTCAATACGACAAAAAACAGCTTCAAGATAACGTGGGAAATGCTTTAAATAACTATAGGGCGTATTAGAAATAAAGTTTGGCGACATTAATAAAAAAAGATGTTTTTTAACATTCCGCACAAAGTGTTGAGACATTAATAATTTATCTGAACTGAGGCTAACACGCACCTTTGCATACAGCTGAAATGTGGCGTCTACAATCTGATTAATCTCATTCGCAACGACGACGATACGAGGCTTTGCTTTTTTTACAGCTTCCAAAAACACCCCCTCAGTACGGATCATGTCGCCATCAAAAAAGATTGCGCGCGCACTGGTGGCTGCCAGCAATTCGTCACTTAACCTATCTTGAATCGACGAACCACCTGAGGCTTCTCCTTGCTCGCTTAGAAGCATCGAATATTGAAGTGACATTTTCGGAAGCTCAGTCCAACGTTTAGAAATAAATTTAAATTGATCTTTCATCGCTAACTGAAATAAGCGCCTAACACCTATTTTTGTCACTGAATCTGCTTCCATCTCTGTATCCGCAAGAACGATAGACACCGAATTTTTCTCGTCTTTAAGACATGGGAATCCAACAATGGTTTTATCTTGAATAGACATTTCAACAATCTCTGGAAGATCCCCAAAATTCCATATTGTCACGCCTGTTTTTTTGAACTCTTTAGTCGTCTCGGTTGTAAACGTCTCGGTTGCTTTAACTCCAAGCTTTTTTCTGAGAAGAACTAAATCTCGCCCCGAATCAATATCAACACCCTCCTCATCTACAACTGAAAAATTCATCCGGAGAAAATCGGGCAATTCACTCTCATTGACAACTTCACGAGTAACCAATTCCCCATACGATGCGTTAATGACTTTAATAATTAAATCGTACAAAGATATGGGCTTGGGGTTTAAATCTCCAACAATCTCATCGACGAACTGTTTAACCGGGAAAATCTTCTTTCTAATAATCTTTGGTAAGCCTTTAATAATCTCAGTAACTTTTTCCCTAATTAATCCAGGCACAAGCCACTCAACTCGAACTTGATCTATTTTATTAAGCATTTCAATCGGAACTTTTACCGTGACCCCATCGAGAATATGACTGGGTTCAAAACGATACTCAAGCTGAAACTCACACCCATTCATAGTGACTGCGTCAGGATATAGTTCGAATGTCTCGGATTCGATATCTTTCCTGACCAGAAGCGATTTGGTCAGATATAAACACCTAGGCTCTTTCGCCTCCACCTGCTTTCGCCATTTTTCAAAGGATGTCCAACTGTATATATGTTCAGGGACCTTCTCCTCAAAAAAAGAGTACACAACAGAATCATCTACAAGCAGGTCATAGCGCCTGGATCTTGCCTCGACACTTTCTAACGATTCGATTAAATCTAGATTGTGTTTTAAAAAGTGTGGGGGACTTTTTACTTCACCCTGAACGAGAGCACGGCGGATAAATATTTCCCGAGCTTCCCTCGAATTAATGGGGCCATAATTAATCTGCCGCTTAGGAACGACAACTAAACCATACAAAGTCACTCGCTCAGTCGCCACGACGTTCCCAGTGCTCTTTGACCAACGTGGTTCATGGTAAGTCGATTGGGTCAGATGCTTAGCTAAAGGCTCAATCCAGTCAACGTCAATTTCGGCAACGCAGCGCGCGTACAAACGTGATGTCTCTACCAACTCTGAAGCGATGATCCATTTCGGCTTAGCTTTCCTTAAATCAGAACCAGGGTGTATGTAGAACTTAATGCTGCGCGCTCCATAATAGAGTCCTTTGTCATCACCTCTAAACCCGATATTCCCCAATAACCCCGTCAACAATGCGCGGTGAATATTGGCCCTCTCACCCGACTTATCGCTTATTTTAAATCCCATCTCAATAGACATCGATTTCAGTTGTTGATATAGCTCACGCCACTCAAACATTCTCACTAAAGATAGATGACGACGTTGACACAATTCTTTTAACTGTTTTTTTCCTGGTTTTCTTTCGAATACGTCTTGAAACCAATTCCAAACTTCCAACAGCGATAAGAAATCTGATTTTTTTTCTTCAGCCACAGTAAGCGTAGACGCATCACTAGAATTAAATTCTCGCTCTCTTGGGTCCTGTACTGACAAGCCTGCAGCAAGCTTCAATACCTCGTCGAGACATCCCAATTCGCTACTCGCCAGAATCATGCGTGCAACTCTCGGATCAACGGGTATGCGTGCAATTTTTTTGCCAATGGGTGTCAATTGACGTGCTCGGTCAATTGCGCCCAACTCCTCAAGCAACTGATATCCATCTGAGAGAGCTCTTGGTATTGGCGAATCAATGAAAGGAAACTTTTCTGGCTCTTCGAGGCCAAAAACAGCCATGCGCAGTATCACTGAGGCTAATGATGATCTTAGAATTTCCGGCTCTGTATGAACAAGGCGTTGATCAAAATCAATCTCTGAATATAGCCTCACACAGACGCCATTCATCACCCTACCACTCCGACCAGCGCGCTGATTAGCAGATGCCTGGGATATTTTTTCCACCTGCAGCATCTCGACTTTATTCCGATAGCTATACCGCTTGACTCGGGCCAACCCGGAATCGATCACGTACTGAATCTTAGGAATTGTCAAAGACGTTTCTGCAATATTGGTCGTGAGTATTACGCGTCTGCAGTGTGCCGGTGTAAAAATTCTATTTTGATCTTGAACGGAGAGTTTCGAATACAAGGGTAAGGCTTCCCATTTAGAGCGCCTCAATTTAGATAAAAAATTCTTACTCAGCCAATCAAGAGATTGTCTGATTTCACGCTCACCCGGCAAAAACACAAGTACATCACCCTCACCTTGTGCAACATCAATCTCCCCCATCACGCGACTTAAGGCGTCGTATAGACTGTCTGCATCTTCCTGCGCACCGTCATCTCCCGGTGGTTGGTACCGTATCTCCACAGGATATAACCGCCCCGAGACTTCGATGACTGGCGCCTGATCAAAATGAGTCGAAAACTTCTCTGAATCAATTGTCGCCGATGTAATGACTAATTTTAGGTCGAGCCTCCTCTTTAATAGTCCCTTTAAATATCCGAACAAAAAATCAACGTTAAGGTTCCTCTCATGAGCCTCATCAATAATAATTGTATCGTACCGAGATAAATGCCGATCGGTTTGCGTCTCAGCAAGTAAAACTCCATCCGTCATTACCTTAATAAGGTTATTTGGACTGGAGCGATCGGAGAAACGAACTTGGTAACCAACTAGATCACCAATTTCTGAATGCAATTCTTTCGCAAGTCGGTTTGCCACCGATCGAGCCGCGATTCGTCTTGGTTGCGTGTGCGCAATTTGCCCGCACACTCCCCGACCAATTTCGAGTAGCATTTTAGGTAGCTGTGTGGTTTTTCCGGATCCGGTTTCGCCACACAAAATAACAACCTGATGCTGACTAATCAGACGTTGTATCTCTTCTCGCCTCTCAACAACCGGGAGGTTTTCCGAAAACAAGATATTCGGAATGCGACTTTTTCTATTGGAGACTTTACTGATTGACTCGGTTATTCTCGAGCGCATGAGCTCAATATCGCGCAACTGATCAGCATTATCTTTCTTAGACAATAGCTGATTAAGTCGCTTTCGAAGACCGTACTGATCTTTGCTCAGACACGATAGAATCTGTTCGCGCAGCTCTTGATTGTACTTTTTTTGGTCACCATTCATAGCAAAATTGATACAAATCTCCGTGCTCCACAATATGCCAGGAGGTTCTCAAAAGATCAGGGCAAAACCTAAGCCAAGACCAAGCCCTAAGAAGTTAGACCTTTGAAAGGAGAATGTCGCTCACACCACGCTGCGGTTGCCAAAAGATAGTTGTCTTCATCAACCGCGCTTATTAATTGCAGTCCCAAAGGTAATCCACGAGGCCCTAAACCGGTGGGAATGGTGATGGCCGGAGCGCCAATTAACGTCCAAATTGAACAAAAACTGGGGTCCCCAGTAACATGTAGTGAGTCAGGCGCTTCCCCAGTTGCAGGTGGTGTAATGACTGCCGAATAACCTCGGTCCATAAAAGCAGCAAAACTATTTTGCAGCGCATTTTTTTTCTTGACGGCATCCCTAAACTGGGTCTCAGTAACACGGTCTCCTTCTTCCAGAGCATGAATGAGAAAATCCGAGAAGTAGCCACGAAATTCTACTCTTACTGCTCGCGAAACCCGTGCGGCCTCATAAAGCATGATTGTTCGGTGAACCTTGTGCGCGCGATCAAATTCTCCTGGAAGTTCAAGCACATCTATATTCGCACCAGCGCTCCTGAGTCGTGAAATATCAGATTCAAATTGAGCTCTGGCCTCAGGTGCGGCAAGGTACCAAGATGGTGAGCGGACTGCAGCCAGCCTAGGCGTATTTTTAAGCGGTGACGCATTTGGCGATATACCAGAACGAGGGCCGGAAAAACTAGATGCTAATAGCGCGGAATCGGCGACACTTCTGGCAAAGACCCCTGGTTGATCGAACATTGGTGAAAAAGGCATAATACCTTCTAAACTGATCAATCCCCTCGTCATCTTATAACCGACGACACCACAATAAGCGGCTGGTCGAATAACTGAGCCATTTGTTTGCGTCCCCACTGCGCCCGGGACAAATCCCGCGGCAACCGCTGCAGCCGACCCACTGGACGAGCCTCCCGGAGTGTGTTGCAAATTCCATGGGTTTCTGGTCTTAGAAGGCATCATAAAGGCCGCCTCAGTCGTCACCGTTTTACCAAATACAAACGCACCAGATTTTTCAATACGCGTCACAATATCCGCGGACTTTTCTGGTACATAATTTTGATACAAACAGCAGCCCATCTCGGTGGGAATGCCAGCGGTATAGATGTTATCTTTAACACCAATGGGAATGCCATAAAGAGGATGCGCTGCGCGGAGAGCTGCGGCAGACGTATCAGCTTTTTTTGCAATGCCTAAAGCTCGATCACGGTCTAACCACTGCCAAGCCTGAACGCTACCTTCTAAGTCATTAATTCGTTCCAGCAAGTTACTGATATAAACCGATGGCTTGAGCTTACCTTCTCGTAATCTTTTTGCCACCTCATGCAGCCCAAGTTTAAACAATTGATTCATAGCTTTTATCTATACAATTAAAAATACGGATGAATTTTAAATCTTTATACGTAACCTTAATTCTAAACTGTTAGCGAGGATTAACCCAATTTAACGGAGCTTGTCCATGCGCCAAGACTGCGACTAAATTCTTCGCAGCGGTCATTGCCATCGCTCGTCGAGTAGGTTCAGAAGCACTGCCAATGTGAGGAGACAGAACCACATTTTCAAGTTCTAAAAATTCAGGATTTAGCGCCGGTTCACCCTCATAGACATCTAATCCTGCAGCAAATATAACTCTATCCCTCAATGCCATAATTAACGCGTTGTCATCCACAATACCACCTCTGGCGATGTTGACCAAAACCGATCGTGGCTTCATCTGACGTAATTCGCGTGCACCGATGAAATGATGAGTATCCTTCGAGTAGGGTAAAATGAGGAGTACTACATCTGATTCTTGAAGCAAATGAGACTTATCAACATGAGTTGCATTGAGGTTTTGCTCAACGTCTTCGCTGACCCTTGATCGTGCGTGGTAGATGACGCGCATACCAAATCCGTTAGCTCGTCTCGCGATCGCTTGGCCAATTCGACCGAACCCCACCAATCCGAGCGTTGCACCATGTATATCGACGCCTAACATCTGTTTAAAGTAAACCGCCTTCCATTTGCCCGACCTCAAGAATCGCTCACCTTCTCCTATACGTCTGCACGCGGCGATCATCAGCCCCATCGCGTAATCCGCCACACACTCATCCAAGACTCCAGGCGTATTTGTGACGATAACTCCACGCCGCGAACACGCGTCAACGTCTATATTGTTATAGCCCACCGCTGTATTCGCGACTATCTTGACTTGAGGAGCCGCATCTAAGAATTCATCGTTGACCTGATCCCCAGAGCCTGTTTGGATCCCTTCCGCACCAGAGATTAAGGAGAGCAACTCATTGCGGCGAAACAAACAATCCTCTTGATTGGAGGCAACATCAAAATGTGATTTTAAAAAATCAATGGTTTCACTAAAAACTTCACGAGTAACAACTATTTTTTTCATGAAATGGCATCCAAACTTATTTATCACATATTAATTTAGGGGCCAAAAGTACAGACACAGAAAAACAGCAATACTCCCAACCAAATAAAATATAGACATAAATACCGAAATGGTCTCAATTCTTTTTTAGACCAATTTTCGGCCCGAAGCATGCTAAAATCCGGTCCCATACGATTTAATGATTGTACTTGTATCCTGTGTAAATTGCGGGCACACATTTAATAGGAGACTCTGCTGTGACGTCATCGAATATAAGTCGTTCTGTTTACATGACCAATTTTCTTCAAGGAACACCAAATTGGTATAAAACGGCGATCATTTTATTTCTGATCGTTAACCCAATACTGTTCCATACCGTCGGCCCATTCATTACAGGCTGGATTCTCATCATTCAATTTATTTTTACTCTTGCAATGGCGCTGAAGGCCTATCCTCTTGCGCCCGGAGGCTTGCTTGCCATTGAGGCCGTTGCGATCGGAATGACCTCACCCGCAACGGTTTATCACGAGATTGTGTTGAACTTTCCAGTGATTTTGTTGCTGATGTTTATGGTCGCAGGAATCTACTTCATGAAGGGGTTGCTTTTACTGCTCTTTACGAAAGTGCTCATTAATGTTCGATCTAAAATTATCTTGTCGTTACTGTTCTCACTAATGGCAGCATTTCTTTCCGCGTTTCTCGATGCGCTTACCGTCACAGCGGTAATTATCGGCGTCGCTGTGGGCTTTTATGGGATCTATCACAAGGTTGCGTCAGGCAAAGCACATGAAGATGATGATGACCTGACTGATGATCGACATATTCAAGATGTCCATCGCGATAAGATGGAACAATTCAAGGCCTTCTTAAGAAGTTTAATGATGCATGGGGCAGTAGGAACTGCCTTGGGCGGGGTATGCACGATCGTTGGGGAGCCACAAAACCTTTTAATCGCTGAACGTGCCGGCTGGGAATTTATTGAATTCTTCATCCGTATGGCACCAGTCACACTCCCAGTCCTCTTCGTAGGCCTGCTGACGTGTGCCCTGGTGGAAAAATTTAAATTGTTTGGATATGGAACAAAAATACCCGTCGAAGTTCTAGAGATCTTAATAGATTTTGATAAGCGAGAAGAAGCCAAAAGAACAAAAGAGGATAAAGCCAAATTAGTCATTCAAGGCATTGCCGGGATATGGCTGATCATCGCCTTGGGACTCCATCTTGCAGAGGTTGGAGTAATCGGTCTAACGGTAATTATATTTATTACCGCATTCAATGGCGTGATTAAGGAACACGATATTGGTCACGCTTTCACCGAAGCACTTCCCTTCACTGCTTTGTTAGTCGTCTTCTTTGCTATTGTTGCCGTTATTCAGGATCAAAATCTATTTTCAGGCATCATCCACTATGGCCTATCACTGGATGGAGTTCAGCAAGTTGGCTTATTTTACGCGGCCAACGGCGTCCTCTCTGCGATCAGCGATAACGTGTTCGTTGCCACGGTGTATATCAATGAGTTAGCCAAAGCGTTATCAGAAGGAATCATCTCCCGAGATCAATTTGATCTTTTGGCAGTGGCCGTGAATACAGGTACCAACATACCGAGTGTGGCAACACCCAATGGCCAAGCTGCTTTCTTATTCCTACTGACATCTGCTGTGGCGCCTCTCCTTCAGTTGTCATACGGGCGAATGGTATTCATGGCATTGCCTTACACTATAACCTGTCTCTTATACACATCTGACGCTGCCGACGAATAGAGAGGTGTAG
>CAJXPC010000039.1 GCA_913057845.1 uncultured Pseudomonadota bacterium | reverse complement strand
TCTACACCTCTCTATTCGTCGGCAGCGTCAGATGTGTATAAGAGACAGGAAAAACGTCGAGTGGCTATTTGTCGATTACTTTTATCGAAGCCGGATATGTTGTTGCTCGATGAGCCGACAAACCATTTAGACGCGGAGAGTGTGCATTGGATCGAACAGTTCCTCCAAAGGTTTTCGGGCACAGTGGTTGCTGTGACGCACGATCGATATTTCTTGGATAATGCGGCCGAGTGGATTTTAGAGTTGGATCGAGGGCACGGCATCCCGTGGGAAGGTAATTATTCCTCGTGGCTCGAGCAAAAAGAAAAGCGTCTTGAGGTGGAGGACAAGCAGGAGACCGCGCGGCTCAAAACGATAAAAACAGAGTTAGAGTGGGTTCGCTCAAACCCGAAAGCCCGTCAGGCTAAGAGCAAGGCGCGTTTGTCACGTTTCGATGAGCTATCTTCACACGAATACCAAAAGCGTAATGAAACGCATGAGATTTTTATTCCAGTTGCTGAGCGATTGGGAGATAAGGTCATCGAATTTAAATCCGTCTCCAAGGCGTTTGGCGATCGATTACTTATTGATGACTTGTCATTCACGATACCGCCGGGTGCGATCGTTGGGGTCATTGGGCCGAATGGCGCAGGAAAATCCACATTATTTAAAATGATTACTGGAGTTGAGGCGGCGGACTCTGGCGAGGTTGTTATTGGAGAGACTGCTAATGTGGTAGCTGTTGATCAGATGCGTGACACGCTGCCGAACGAGAAAACAGTTTGGGAGGCGGTATCGCAAGGTCTTGACGTGTTGACAGTTGGAAGGTTCGAGATGCCGTCTCGGGCGTATATCGGTCGTTTTAACTTTAAAGGTTCGGATCAGCAGAAAATTGTTGGTAACCTTTCGGGTGGCGAGCGAGGACGGCTTCACTTAGCAAAGACGTTGATCGAGGGCGGGAATGTTTTGTTATTAGATGAGCCTTCAAATGATCTTGATATTGAGACTTTAAGAGCGCTTGAGGCTGCGCTTCTTGAGTTTGCGGGATCGGTTTTGGTTATTTCACACGACCGTTGGTTTTTAGACCGCATTGCGACGCATATCTTGGCCTTTGAAGGAGACTCTCACGTTGAGTTTTTTGCGGGTAATTACCAAGAATATGAAGATGACAAGAGAAAACGTTTAGGGGAAGAGGGTGCGAAGCCTAAAAGAATTCGTTATAAGTCCTTGAAATCGTAGGCTAACCATACTCATTACACATGATTTTCTGTTGTGAATGAGCCGGATTAGGCGAGTGGTCAGTGTGTGTTTTTTAAGTTGGTCGGATGAGGGTATTTGTGGATAGTGGACGCATTAAGCATGTCGGTTTGTTGCTGCTAGTTGCAGTGACATTTTTGTCGCGTTCAGTCTCTGCCCAGGATGGTTTTGAGGGCTCACCCAATTTGGAGCCTATTGAGGACTCATTTATAGAGCAGTATCGAACTACATCTGAAATGATTTATCGGCAGGTGGATGGAAGAGTGTGGATCACACCTTCTGGGAGTGTCGTTGATGGTAGGGGGTTCCCGCGGTTATTCGTTGATATTTTTGGGCCGCCGTTAAACTCACATTTTGCGAAAACAGCGGTCACTTATGACTATTCGGTAAAAAGCAAACACCACCCTTGGGCGACAGCACAAAAAATGGTTTATGAGGCCATGCGAATAGAGGGTGCCACCCAAGCGGAGGCAAATTTAACATTCATGTTGCTACGAGCAACGGGTACTCGTTGGGCCACGCAGGGACCGAGCAATTGTTTTTCTCGCTGCCATGGGCCTAACGCAAAGCTGGAGTGGCGTCCTGTTGTAAAAGATGAGGATGTTATTGGGCTGGTTGACTGGGCTAGAAATGAGCTATTAAGTCTCGATGAGATTGACTCTAGGGTTGCAGATGTGATTCTTGATGAAGGCCCTCATAGCTCTATCGGGATACGATAAACCATTAATTTTTATATTTACTTGCATATAAAAGATTTGCTTAACCTTATCTACGTAAACAAGTCTTATATAAGATATAAGACTTGTTTAGATTAAAAAACTCCAAATTTGTATCAACGGCTGTAGTGTTTGTGTGCCTGATGCGAACCCATAGAATGCAACGGCCTTGGCAATAGATCACGGCTTAGCTAAAGCGCTGATTGAGGTTACCTTGCTGTGGTTGTCACGAAAAGCTAGACCTGCAGAGAATTTTATATGCTCTGCTGTTCTCGGCTGTGAACCAGTAGCTTATTGCTAAGACGATGGTCGCCTTACCAAATGCGGGTCTTCAGCGAATCATTAATCAAAGTGGCGCGCATTTTTAAATTTAATCTAGGGCCGAGCCCATGGTTACCATGCCCACGCTGAGTGTTAAAAAGATAACCGCGAAAAATTGCCCAGTCGTTAATTGCTCGCTAAAAATCGTCGTGAGATCATATAGCTCATCAGTACTTCGATTAAGGCAAAGGTCCTGACGTGCGAGATCGGTTCAATGGTCATCGCCGTGAGCCATCCTATTGACGCCCATGCGCCTGACGTGCCTACGAACATCGATTGTTTCCACTTCTTACAAAGTTTCGTTATTAAACCTTTTTGATATCTAACGAAATAAGCTGACATTAGGAACGTTTGGAAAAGCTGAGCGAGAATGACTGTCAACAGCGGCCGCGCTTAAATAGTCAGAGATCAGAGATACAGTCCCTTTGAAGCCAACGGTTGATAATGCGAAAGCCGCCCCCGACGCGATACCGTAGATGGTGCTTCGGGAAATTAATTTGCTGAGAATGGTAACGCGGTCATGCTGCGCAAATGATAAGGCGAGCACTGAACTTGTCCCGATGACCACAGCAATAATGGCAGGCAGCCCTAAAGGCGCTCCTAAAAAAATTAACCCAAAGATCGCAACCTGAAGTACCTCTGTTTTGACGTAGGCCGTTACTAAGGTGAAATTCTCCCCTTGCATTGCCCTCAGCATTAAAGCCGTGCCAGTTATTTAACTTAAGGCGCCGAGGGAAAGCCAAGCGAAATACGTTGAGCTAAAAGAGAGCTGAGGCGTATCAATAAAAATACCAAGTAACACAAACCAAACAACAGCGAAGGGAATTGCGAAGGCAAAGCGTACAAATGTCGCCCCTAGCGTGCCAAGTTCTTGAAGGTGTCGTTGTGTTGCGTTACGAATAGTCTGGGCACTAGAGGCAACAAGAGTGATGGGAATCCATAACCACCAGACCGGCGCCATATCTTCCCTTTAGCCCCGCCCAACAAACGGCATCTTGGTAGCCATGATGGTCATGAACTGAACATTCGTATCAAGTGGCAAGTTCGCCATATATAACGCTGCAGTAGCAACCTCTCTCACGTTCATCATGCTCTCTGCTTTTATGGTCCCATCAGCTTGCGGCACACCGCTAGCCATTTTGGCGGCGAGTTCAGTCATCGCATTGCCGATATCTATTTGGCTGCACGCAATGTCATATTTACGCCCGTCTAATGAAGCGGATTTTGTAAGCCCGGTGACAGCGTGTTTAGTCGCAGTGTAAGGTATTGAGTTTGGTCGAGGTGCGTGGGCAGATATCGAACCATTATTGATAATGCGTCCGCCCATGGGTTCTTGATCTTTCATGACTTTGAACGCTTCACGAATGCAATAAAACATCCCGTTGAAGTTAATATTTACAATCGTCGTCCATTGCTCGTCGCTGAGGTCCTCAAGTTTAACAGGAGGGGCATTCATCCCGGCGTTGTTAAATAGAACATCAAGTCGTCCATATTTTTGTTTCACCCCCGCGAATAATGCGCGCACTGCATTGGGGTCGGAGACATCCGTTGAGACGGCAGTCGCATTGTTCCCATAAATCCCCGATAAAGAAATGGTTTCAGTTAAAGCCTCTTCTCGTCTACCTGCTAGCGCAACTAAATAACCATTAGAGAGAAATTCGAGAGCGACGGCTCGACCAATCCCACTCCCAGCGCCAGTAACAATGGCAATTTTTTCGGTTGTAGACATTCACTAACTCCTCGTACAAAAATACGTTTTCTGATTTTTAATGAGAAACTCTACCACGTATATTTGAGCCCCATATATTGAGATAATGGACGTCTTTTATTGCGCTATATTCTCTGCAGATGTTATGGTTTTAACGCGCCTTATAATTCTTTCATGCGGACTAGATACGCGCTGTTTCCTCGAGGTTTCTGGCAGACGCCCAAGCGATTTAAGCGCGGCGTGAGTATGCTGCTCCTGAGCGCTTAGCGAATGCTATTGGCCATAGAGTGGCGCTAGCGCTTTGTGAAGGTAGGTTCGCGACGAATCGCGTCACTTACTACCTGAGAACTTCTATTAAAGTTTGGTAGGAACGCAACCTTGGTTAAAAATGGTTGCCGCAAAGGTATGAATGGCAAGTAGCCGAGATTTACCATGCGTCACTCCGAGTATCTGATATGGTGCTAAGTAATGGCGTTGACCTAGATTATTTTGCGCGCGAGTTTCTTGCGCAGTAAACTTGAAGTTATTAGATAATGAATCTTAGATATTGGTGTAATTTTCGCACATGACTGCAAAAGATCCATTTCATTTGGCGTTTCCTGTCCACTCTCTTTTGGAAGCTCGTCGTTTTTATGTTGGCATGTAGGGTTCCGTTGAGGGTAGATCCAGTGAAGAATGGATCGACTTTAACTTTTATGGGCATCAAGTTGTCGCGCATTTGGTGAAAGGGTACAGTGCGGCGAGTGACGCAAATTCAGTTGACGGGGATGATGTGCCTATACGACATTTCGGGGTTGTGCTTAGCATGGAAGATTGGTCCGAATTGTCCGATAAGTTGAAACAATCTGAAGTAGAATTTTTAGTTGAACCTCATGTGAGGTTTAAGGGGCTTGCTGGAGAGCAAGCAACTATGTTTGTGAGAGACCTTAGCGGTAACGCTCTTGAATTTAAAGCGTTCAAAGATCTATCGAAATTGTTTGATCAATAAAAATGCTTGAAAATTCCGTCTTTTCTTAACATCTGGGAGTTTAATGCAGTGGAAATTTGGAATGATCTAACCGAGCTATATGGCATGGACGTGCGCTTGAGTTTTCACGTGTTCTTCGTTGTTCTAGCTACCCTCATAGCGGGTAGGTGTGTTCGCCATATAATCGTCAAGCTTGGCAGTAAATCCAGGGCAACGGAAAATGTACTCGATGATGCCTTCTTTGATTCATTGGTTGCTCCAGTCAAGGGCTTAGTTTGGATCTTGGGTTTTTCGATGGCTGCCCATCTTGTGGCTGCCCACTCTAGCTCTGTTTTTTTTCAGTCGGTAGGGACAATTAGAAACATCGGCATCGTCCTGATGATGACTTGGTTTCTTCAGCGTTTTGTCCGCACGTATACCGAGCTGTTAATTATCTCTAAGGAAGCCAAGGGAGAAGCCGTAGATAAAACGCTTGTTTATGGCTTAGGTAAATTGTTACGAGGAACTATCGCTATTACGACAGCCCTTATAATCCTTCAAAATTTGGGCATTAATATTGGTGGCTTACTCGCCTTTGGTGGGGTCGGGGGTATCGCGATCGGGCTAGCGGCGCAGGATATCTTTAAAAACGTGTTCGGTGGATTTACGATATATTTTGACCGTCCCTTTGCTGTTGGAGACTGGATACGATCACCAGATCGCGAGATTGAGGGTAAGGTTGAGCACATCGGATGGCGTGTCACGGCTATACGCACCTTTAATAAGCGCTTACTTTATGTTCCGAACTCCGTCTTTACGACAATTGCACTGGAAAATCCATCTCGGATGTCTCACCGTCGAATTTATGAGTACATTGGTGTTCGTTACGACGACATATCCTCGCTACCCAAAATTTTAGATGAGGTGAAAGTCTATCTAAAACAAAATCGGGATATTGATCAGTCAGAAACATTGATGGTCAATTTAGACGAGTTCGCAGATTCTTCGGTAAACTTTTTTATCTACACCATGACGCGAACCACGGTTTGGGCTGAGTACCATGAGGTTAAGGAACGGGTGATGTTTGAAATCAGCGAGATCATATCGCGCAATCATTCAGAAATCGCATTCCCAACACGAACGCTGCATGTCAAAAATGAAATGGCCATTAACGGGTTGGAGTAAAAAAAAATTTATCGAGGTATAAATTCTTCACGTTCTGCACGACTTTTGACAAGCTGTGCTTGAGCAGTTGTTGAATCTAAGATTAACGGTACATTATTTTCGCAGGATGCCGAAGTGCGGCCTCATTGGACGACGCCTAATGACGTTTAATGTGGTCTTCTTGGGTCGATAGTAGTGCAGCGACGAATGGTTCGTCCTTCTCTAAAGGCATCATAATTCTCGACTCGATGCATAAGGCAACGATTGTCCCAAACGAGAAAGTCCCCCTGTTTCCACTTATGCTTATACGTCAAGTCATCATGAACTATTAATTGGTTTAGTTCGTCAATCCATGCTCTTCCTGTTTCAGAGGGGAGCCCAATGATGTGTTCCGCATGATCACCTAGAAATACGGATTTTTTATGTGTATCTGGATGCGTTCTGCAGATGGGATGATCAACTGTCGGTGTTGAATTACGTTGTTCATGACTCATTGGTTGATGGCCGTGCCGACGGTTTCTTGAGAAGTGGAGACTATGCGCAGCGCGCTTATTTTTTAGTTTGTTTCTCCAGTCGTCAGAAAGACGATCGTATGCGCCATACATGTCGGAAAAATGGGTATCTCCACCCTTAAATGTGGGCACCTCACAATAGATAATAGTCGCCTGACCAGTATATTCTTGCCAAGATGCATCGGTGTGCCAAGCGTGTGTTCCTTGATCAGGAAAAATACCGTTGGGCTTGCCATCATCGCCAATGTTGGACAATCTATACAGTTCCGGATGTGCAGATTCATGGTACTGATTCATGACGTGGATCTGCAGTTCGCCAAAGCGTTGACCGAACCGAACATGTGCCGCTGAGGATAGATTTTGTTGTCCAAAATATAGCACTTGATACTCAAGAAAAAGATCTTGAATCTCCTGAAGAGTCTTTCCGTCTGGTTTTTTGGAGAGGTCCAGACCTATAATCTCCACACCGATATTTTTTGTTAATTGACGGGTGTTTAGCGGCATTTTACTATCCTTAAGTGTTTATATCTGGCGACATCATCACTTCGATTAGATTTGTTTTATTGCTTCGGGTCGCGAGTCTAATGGCATCGTTTAAGTCGGCAGGATCATGTATGCGAATTGCGGGTACCCCCATAGACTCAGCGAGTTTCACGTAGTCTATTGTTGGATGGGTGAGATCCATACCAATGTATTTGTCTATTCCTCTGAAAGACATTAGTCGCTGCTTTATTATTTTGTATCCTTGATTGTTGGGTATTACGTAAGTAATGGGGCGATTCAGATGAGCAGCAGTCCATAACGCTTGGATGCTGTACATAGAACTTCCGTCCCCGACTAACGCCACAACGGGTCGGTCTGGAAGCGCCAGGGATACACCGATCGCACCTCCCATAGCAAATCCAATTCCGCCGGAAGCAAGCCCAAAAAACCCTTGATGATCCTTTAAGGCTAGATAGTTGAGTAAGTTTGCTGACGTGCTTAACGCCTCTTCAAGAACGACACAATCTTCTGGAATCGCCTTAACTAATTCCATCACAAGTTTTAGTGAATTAATTGGTTTGACGTCGTCGAAAGTGCTTGCTTGATCGATTCTTTGCGTGCGTTGAGCTGACCAATTTCGATTTTTAATGTCAGATATACGTTGTGTGGCCTTGGATTTTTGGTCATCACTCATTGTATTTTTTAATAGGTCGGCAAGAGCTTTTGTGGTTTCTTTCACGTGTGCTCGAATCGCGAATTCAGCAGAGTAGTTCTTCCCTAGTTCCCAATCTCGTTCACTAATTTGTATTATTTTAATGTGACTTGGTAGGGGATCAATTTCACTGAAGACAGACATTCTAAGGACGTCGGATCCCAGAAATATAACAAGGTCGTGGGTTTCGAGTTGCTGTCGGCATATGGATTGATTGCGTGATAATGCACCTAGAAATGCGGGGTGTTCACTTTTGAACTGTGCAGAGTACGGTACGGTTTGCTGGAATACGGCAGCCCCAATTGTCAGAGCTAAATCACCGGCCTCGTCTAATGCGTTTGTGGATGCGATTTCATGGCCTGCAACGATGGCAGGATTTTGCGCAGCCAAGATAGCTTTCGACAGTTCATTAAGTGTTTCTAAATTAGGAAGGACTTGCGTATTTACACGAGTCGGTTTACCTATTTCAATGTCGGCAGATGCATCCAACACATCTCCGGGTAAGCTTAAAAAGACCGGTCCCATGGGAGGTGTAAGCGCTATTTTTACTGCGCGATGAATGATGCGTGGTAAATCTTGAATTCTCGTGCACTCAATGGCCCATTTTACGAGCGGTTGAGCAATAGGTACTAGGGGGTCGTAGAGCATTGGTTCTGTAAGGCCATGTCCTTGTTCCTGCTGCCCGGCTGTAATGAGTACAGGGGATCCATAAAATTTTGCGTTATAAATGGAGCCCATCGCATTGCCCAGGCCAGGGGCGACGTGAACGTTGGCGACAGCAAGTTTTCCTGAGGCTCGAGCATAACCATCTGCCATTGCAACAACGATGCTTTCTTGTAAACCGAGGATGTATTCAATATTACTTTGCTTCCCCAGTGCCTCCATGATGGCCAATTCAGTCGTGCCAGGGTTCCCAAAAAGATAGTGGACCCCCTCTGATGAGAGGCATTCTAGAAAAGCGTCATACCCTTTAATCGTCATTGCATCTCCCGTATCTTGCGTGTGGGTACAAAAATTTTGATTTTATCTAAGCAGTGAACACTAAAGATATTAGCCCATCGCTATGTTTAAATCTTGTGGATGCTTCTGGGCGCGAGCTAGAGATGATTCATGAGAAAAGACTGTTTAATCGATGGTCTAATCAGAAAGCACGGCTTAATGCCTAGTGAACAGCGCATATTGAGAGCGTATATTTCAGGCTGTTCATTCTTATTTCTTCCAGCGGTCCCTAAGTGTCACGGTCCGATTAAATACTAGGTTTTGTGCTGTGCTCGACGGGTCAGCCGCAAAGTAGCCATGTCGCTCAAATTGGAAACAGTCGCCTGCTTTGGCTTCGGCAGCTGAACGCTCTACTTGAACTTCAATGATTGTTTTGGACTCAGGGTTTAAGTCGTTGATAAAGTCCCCATCCTTTCCAGGGTGTTCTATAGAGAACAGGCGGTCATACAAAATGACATCAGCTTTAATTGAAGTGTGAGCGTCTACCCAGTGAATATTACCTTTAACTTTGTAATTATCTGCGCCATCGGTTCCAGACTTCGAGTCTGAAAAGTGCTCGCAAAAAACCGTTTTTACCAATCCTTGTTCATCTTTGTCGAACCCGGTACATTTCACAACATAGCCATAACGCAAACGAACAGTATTGCCAACAAATAATCGAAAGTATCCTTTTGGTGGGTCTTCTGAAAAGTCTTCTCGCTCTATCCATAGCTCCCTTGAGAGGGTAACGTCTCGAGACCCTAGCTCTTTTTTCTGAGGGTGGTTGGGCGCATGACACATTTCCGTATGATCAATTTCGAGGTTCAAAATAATTAATTTGATTGGATTAAGAACGGCAACTTTACGGAGTGATGATTCGTTTAGTGTTTCACGCATACAATCTTCAAGGATTGAATAATCAATCCATGAATCAGCTTTAGATACCCCAATGCGGTCAGTGAATAGGTGTAAGCCTTGTGCAGGGTATCCACGGCGACGGGCCCCCACGAGGGTAGGCATTCGAGGGTCATCCCAGCCATCCACATGATTTTCTTTGACAAGTTGGATTAACTTTCTCTTTGAGAGCACAACATGAGAAAGATTCAGCCGAGCGAATTCTATTTGCTGAGGTAGAGGTTCTTGGAGGAATCCCAGTTCAAATAATTGCTGGTTGAGCCAATCGTATAGCGGACGGTGATCTTCAAACTCAAGTGTGCAAATTGAGTGAGAGATGTTTTCGAGAGCATCCGATATGCCATGGGTGAAGTCATAGCTAGGATAAATCGGCCATGAGTTGCCTGTTCTGTGATGTGTGGCGTGCTTGATTCGGTAGGCAACTGGATCTCTAACTGTCTCTTATACACATCTCCGAGCCCACGAGACCTCTCTACATCTCGT
>CAJXPC010000038.1 GCA_913057845.1 uncultured Pseudomonadota bacterium | reverse complement strand
CGAGATGTAGAGAGGTCTCGTGGGCTCGGAGATGTGTATAAGAGACAGATTGTAGGGGTTGCTGATAGTGGGGTTGACGTTAGAGAGGTCTCTGCGGATGCAGATCAGAGTTCCCACATTGATGTTGACGTTGCAAAATCTTTTGATGTGGTTAATCAAGTTGTAGGCAGTGCGTCGGACGAAAATGGACACGGAACTCATGTCGCAGGAATCATTGCGGCTCCTCGCAATGGTCAATTCATGCATGGAATCGCCTTTGATGCCCAGATCGCGAACTATAAAATAATGAATGCAGCTGGTATCGTTGTTGCTACTGATTCGCAGCTTGCAAATATGCTCTCTCGTGCGAGGACAGATGGCGTCAACATTATGAATAATTCTTGGGGTTCCTCTGTATCAATATCAGAAAGCGGTGCCGCTGCACAAGTTGCCGCTCTCTCACTTTATTCTGGTGAAGCACAAACGTATGTCTCATCTGGCGGGGTTATTGTTTTCGCTGCAGGTAACTCGAGTAAAGCAGATCCAAGCGCTGAGGCGGGTATCCCACAATCAGTCACTGGTCTGGAAGCAGGATGGATCGTCGCAGTCGCAGTAGACTTAAATGGATTAGAGCCGTTATATACGAATAGATGCGGAGTTTCGGCTAATTACTGTATTGCTGCGCCTGGCGGTGGTGATAATCAGGCTGCGCAGGGTATCCAATCAATGAATGGTAATGGTGACGGTTTGGTTCGCTTATCCGGCACATCCCAGGCGGCACCTCATGTGTCGGGGGCTCTGGCTGCTCTTAAAGATCTATTCCCTTCTCTGACATTGCAGCAAATCCGTGCAAGGTTATTTACTACTGCGAATAAATCCGGTATCTACGCCGACGCGACTATTTTTGGTCAAGGTCTGATGGACCTTAATGCTGCGTCAAACCCTGTGGGTGGCCTCTCAATACCGATTGGTGCGAACTCAAACGGCCCAGTCTCAGGCGCTACGAGTGGGGGTGCGCAATCATTGCAAATAACACATCTAATCAGGCTGCCTGAGGCAATAAAAAACTCGCTATCAATTCAATCAAATATTCTATTAGTCGATAATTTTCAAAGGGCACCATTTTTGATCTCATCTAGTAATTTTGTCCAGTTCGTTGACAGCAGCCCATCCTTACAATCAGAATTTGCACGCTATACCTATACAAAAAATGTGAAAAATGGCTCAGGCCAATCTGTCGTAAGCTCTTATAAAGACGGATATCGAGGATTCAGTATGGACGCACCGTTCGCAAGATTAGGGTATGCACTGGGGACTAATGTAGCATCGAGATTTCCTGAAGATCTAGATTTGTTCTTTACACCCAAACTCCAATCTAGAGCAGCCTCTAACTCTTTAGCAATAGGTCTTATGAGAGAAAAAAAGGGTATTGAGTATGGTTTTTTCTTTTCGGATTACTTTGCACAGGGTAATCGCGAAGAAGTTGAATTAGATGATTATGACTCGAAATTTGGTACGTTTCGTGCATTGTCTTTAATTGGGGCAAATAAATTCAGCGAATCCTCTCAACTTGGTCTCTCTCTTACCTTGGCCGATAACTTTCAACAGCCATTGGGATTTTACACGGAGGGTGTTTTCTCGCCTGATGATGATAAAAATGCTCTTGGAGTTAGTTTCAATTCGTTAAGTTTAGTAGGACATCAAACCATTTCTTTCGATTTTGATATCGAAACATTTAGTAAGTCCGGCGGTGAACTGATTAATCAGGAGCGTACGAATATAGTCACAAGTTCCATTGGTTGGTCTACCTCCATTGGTGGCGCCAGTAAAATTTATACTCGCTCGACTTATGAAGAATATTTGTCTGGGGAAACCTACTTTCGTCTACCCCTAGGTGTTTCGTCTGAAGGTGTTATTTCATATGGTAACTATCAAATTAATCAGAATGATTTCTCGGCACGACAGAGCTTTTCCCTTGGTTGGGAAACAAAAAGGAGTCATAGTCTAGATTTGGGGCTTGAATTTTTGCATCAAAAAATAGGTGTGATGCCTGAAGTATTTGGTGTTTTTTCTCGAATGAATTACACCTTTTAAGACGTACGGCTATGGCTCAACGTAAGTGCATTATTGTTAGAGCATTCCATGATCAAATCCTGATTAAATTGAAACATTGCCTGGTGCGTTATCGGTAAGGTCTTTAATAACAATAGATTGCGGTAAGCTTTTTTAATTAAATAAAATTCATCATGGGGTAACTCATATGGAAATTGGGAAGCATATGAAATTAATTTTTGCGTTAATTCCGTTATTAATTATTTCGTGTAAAACGGTTGAGGCTGTCAGTTCGTTTGAAACGATTCAGATGTTCTTGCCGCAACACAGCGAATCATTCAGTTTTAAGCAGATTTCTTTCAGGCAAGTAAAAGAATTAACTCGAGAAAGTGTGAAGGGGTCACGCTACCCAAAACAATATTTTTACTTGGGCATGGCGCCTACGCAACCTAGCTCTGGCTACTCATTAGAGATGAATGTTGCTATAGGAAAATATGTTTTTTGTCTGCGTGAACCAGATAAGAAAAATAAATTTGCTCAGTCATTAGGGGTTCCTGCATCAGTCATTATTACAACAGATCAAATTAGTTTGAGAGATGTGGTCTACTTAGGAGATTGCACGTAAAAAAGGTTGGTAATTTATTTAGCCTCTTCGCCGTATTCTTAGCTTGGCAAGTTGAACGCGATTAGAGCGTAGTGCTGCGATTCGGTTTCCTAATACGCTATTTGTTGTATCTTCTCGGGTATCTATAGGTCACGTAGGCTTGGGTAGGCCATCCCTCGAGTGCTTAGGGGTGGAATAAAGGGTACAAATTATTACAAAGATATGGTACGAATAGAGTATGAGCACCAAGGTGGATGGGTACAATCCCAACATAGATTTGCCATTTAAAAAAAGAGAAGAAGAGGGCATGACATTGACGGTAACTATAGAAGACTTGCATCAATCTTACCCGGACACACCTAAGGGCATGAGTGACAATGAATGGCACGCACGGGTTGATTTGGCGGCGGCCTATAGGCTTACGCATATGTATGGCTGGACCAGTGTTGTCTATAACCATATTACGCTGCGTATACCCGATACCGACACCTTTCTAATTAATCCTTTTGGGCTTCGTTATGATGAAATCACCGCCTCGAACCTTGTCGTGATCGACCTTGATGGTAATAAGGTTGGCCATGATGATGGATGGCCAGTCAACCAGGCGGGTTATCTGATCCACGCTGCGGTTCATAAGGCTCGGCCTGACGATTTGCATTGCGTTATGCATACGCACGAACCGTTTAGCCAGAGCATGACGGCCCTTAATGTAGAGGTTTTGCCAATGGTACAGGAGGCCTGTCAGTTATTTGAACGTGTCGGGTATCATGATTTTGAAGGGATTGTTCTTGATGCCGGTGAACAAGATCGGGTTCGCGATGCATTAGGGCCAGTTAAACATACATTGGTTCTTAAAAATCATGGACTATTGACAGCAGGCTCATCTGTTGCATGGGCTTTTATCCGACATAGTGTCTTTATTCGTAATGCTGAAATTCAATTGCGGGTTATGGCATCTGGCGGCACGATCAGCAAAATTTCTGATGATGTTATGCGGCATACCCGCAACCAGTTTGAAGGCGGTGACGCGCAGGCTGGTGCGGCGGTTCGACACCCAGAATGGCCGGCCTATATCCGCCTGCTTGATAAGATTGACCCTGGCTGGAAGTGCTAGTTGTTTTAAAGAGACAGCTTAGATATTGAAAACAATAGTTTTATGGATATCTTTTTTCCTATTTGTATCGTCTGCATATGCGTCGCCATAATGCAGAAGCGAAACGTTATAAAAATTATGAATGCTTGAATTCGCAGGTCGTCGGTAATGCAGTATCTTCAGCAGGCACTAAGAAATCAGTCATAGGCCCGATACCCATTCGCTCAACATCAAATTCCACGCGTTCACTGCCGGATTTTTTAAACGTAGATACGTATAAAGGCTGCATTAACTGGTGATTATCAGCCCGAATCCATACCTCACCAGTAGCCCCCATATATCTAGCGTTTTCGAGTGCTCTTGCAACCTTGAGTGGGTCGGTTGAGTTCGAGTCATTGATGGCGATGACAAGAAGCTCCATCGCGTGCTTCAACGATAGGAAAAATAAGTCATCATTTTCTTCGGGGAATTTGTTGCGGTATGCTAAAACGAGAGCGTCAGACGCTTCTCCGCCCGCATTGACGTGCCACATGGTTACTTGCTTCACACGATTTGCGGCAGCTTCGCCCATCGCTGAAAGACCGCCTACGATGCCAGCATATTGCGTATAAAAACTCACATCTAATCCTGCGTCACTCGCGGCTCTTACTAATAGAGCGAGGTCTGCTCCCCAATTACCTGTAATGACTGAGTCTGCTCCTGAGGCTTGAATTTTAGAAATATACGGTGAGAAATCTTTTATCTTACCGAGTGGGTGTAAATCATCACCCACAATTTGGATATCCGGACGTTTATTTCCCAGCATTAATTTTGAGGCATCAGATATTGCATGGCCAAAGGAATAATCTTGATTGATCAAGTAAACCTTTTTAACCGCAGGATCAGCTGCCATCATAGTGGTCATAGCCTGCATCTTCATATTTGCATCAGCATCAAATCTAAAGTGCCAAAAATTACAGCGCTCATTGGTTAATGAGGGATCGACTGCGCCATAGTTTAGATAAACCATGGCGTTCTCAGGGTTTCGCTCATTATGTTTCGCTACAGCCTCGTTCAAAGCCGCTGCAACTGCCGACGAATTTCCTTGAATCAAAAATTTGATGTTTTGATCAGCTAGCTGTCGAAAAGCAATCAATGACTCTTGAGGATTACCTTTGCCATCGATCGGTACTATTTCAAATTTTATGCCGCCTAAAACGCCACCCCTATCATTGACTTGCTCAACGAATAATTGAAGCTCTCTCAAGACATGCTCGCCAATATTGGCAAATGGTCCAGAAAGGGGGTCTATATATCCGAGTTTAATGGTCTCTTGCTTTCGGTCGCAGCCCGATAAGAAAGTAAGAGATAGAATTACCGCACTTATACAAAAGTTTTTAAATACCTTCATCACTTTAATTCCTCATCTCTAAATCAAACATCACAGCAATCATTTGAAAGTCCCGCGCACTCGATTGAGCAAACTTTCGAGGTCTTCCGGTAAATCATTTGATCTCCAAGCGATCATTAAATCTGGTCGAACTAAAACAAATTTTGTCTCATAGAGTCTTGCTGCATCATCATTTTCTATCAATACTATGTGCAGCGGCAAGCCGATTGCGGCAGCCTTGCTCTCTATGGGTTTAGTATCGCATGCTTCAAATTTGAGCAATGTAAATTCAGAACCAAACTTATCAAGTATTGAAACACCTTCATCTAACCAAATATGTGGCGCGCGATGACCTGGTCGAGCAACAGGTATGTAAGTTCTAGGGTTGTCCTCTGGCTCCGGCGTTCCATCTGGGATCACGATCGGAGATCCTTCGTACCGGTAACCCAGCAAAGTGCCTGATGAAGCAATAAGCTTTTCTTGACTCTTTAGATCTCGCCTTAATTGATCGCGAAAAAGATCACCATCTATGCCTTCTTCATCTAATTCATCACCAAACTTCATCACGGCATGTAAGCAATCGAAGCAGTCAGCGGCTTCAGAGGTGTTGCGGACCCCAACAGCGTGGCGTTCTGCGAAATAACTATCAAGAAGATGTTCGCCTCCCCAGCCCTCTAACATAGCTTTTATTTTCCAAGCAAGATTGATCGTGTCTGAAACACCAGTATTCATACCAAAGCCACCAGTTGGAGTAAAAAGATGAGCCGCATCCCCTGCAAGAAAAATACGACCATTCCGGTATTGGTCAGCTACTAGAGCATGGGCAGTCCAAGGTTGAGTTGAAATAACATCGATTTCCGTAGATGCGCCAAGCACGGCGTCTATAGCTGCCGTGGGATCAATGTCATTCCATTGCTGTTTATCTTGAAGCATTAAGTGGTAAGTGAATGTCGTACCGCCATCCCAATTTAGTATGAAACCAGCGTAATCTCGGTGCAGTGGAAAAAATATATTTGCCTGGCCAAACTTATGACAGTTCTTGAAATCTGGCGCGCGGAAGTAAATCGACACGAACCGAGCAAGATTTGAACGGCCACTCAAAGCAATATCTAATTGTTCTCGAACAAAAGACCGCCCACCATCACAAGCAAGTAAATATTTACATCGAATTACCTCAAGTTCACCAGTATTTTGGCATTGCACTTCGCAAGTGACACCTTCGTCATCTTGCTCGAACCCAACAAGTTTTCGATTAAAGGAAAACGTCAAAGACGGTGTTGACTGGACATAATTCAATAAGGCATGTTCAACCTCATTTTGTCCAGTGATGGTTTTCAAATAAGGTGACCACGTATGCTCATCTTTAACATCGACCTGATTTTGATGAACTTCTTTCATTTTTTTAAATGCGGGTAGAGATATATGATGAAGTTCTCGACCATGCAAGCTCGAAACCCAATAGTAATCTGCAGGATGGTCCGGAGGTACCCCGGCTTCCGTAATGGTCTGATCAATGCCCCAGCGGCGATAGTATTCCATTGTCCGATTGGCTACGGCATTGGCTCTGGGGTGAGGGTTTAATGCTTCACCTTGATCGAACACTAAACATTCAACGTTACGCCAACCCAATTCGGCTGCTAGGGAGAGCCCGACTGATCCTCCACCACAAATAAGAACAGGAATTTCTTTAATCATTTCATTGCACTTTATAAAGGCTTCAAACAGATTGGTTGTTTTTGAAGGAGGCTAGCGTTAAGTGTTCGTTAATGAACAACCTTAAAGTGTTGTTGAAAGCGTCTGGTTGTTCCATATTAGAGAGATGACCCGCCTCTTCAATTATCTGCATGCGGGCACGAGGCATTTGATTCATCATGTCATTCCCAATGGATGGAGGGGTTAGCTTATCGTGCTCCCCATAAATTAGTTGTACAGGGACATCAAATTCGGCTAGGCGGCTACTCACGTCAAAGGTCATGCTCGCAGCAATTGTTTTCAGATAAGACTCAACGTGTAGATCTGAAATGCTTTTGTACAATTTAACTTTAACGTCCTCACTGCAATTAGGACCAACCAAAGAGTTGATTAAGTCTGGCGCAATATCTTCTAAGCTTTTTCCTTGCTTCAATGGTTCTTGCCGTAGGGCAATAAACTCCTGCTGCTTTTTAGGGCTAAGCGCACCTTGAAAACTATAAAAGCAATCACACAGTGTTAATGTGGCAACCCGATCCGGGGCAATCGAAAAGAAATCCATCAAAATGCGGGCGCCCATGGATAGACCAACGAAGTGAGCTTTATTTATGTCGCAAGAATTTAATAGCCGGACTAAGTCACCACTGAAGTCACTAAAATTGAGTGCGCCGTCATGATCGTCGGATTTGCCATAACCCCGAGCATCCCAGGAAATTGTGGTGCAAATGTCGGCCATCGATAATTGCTGATCAATCCAATTTGTGCGATTCCCACCAATGCCATGTAAAAAAATTAGAGGCGGACCGCTTCCAATTTCGTCATAACCAATCTGAGGATTCCCGCTCACCCATCCTTCGGTCAGACTAGCCACGCCCATTAGGATAGTTCTCCTACTAAGCGTCCTTCCTTAATGATCTCAAGATCATCTAATTTTATTGAGCAATTACGCATTGGTAGATCAAAGTGACACCTCGTATACCGATTGGAAAATTCATTAGCACCAGTTGAAATTAGAAAACTTCCTGCTAGTGCTCGTAGCTCGGTACCGTTGATCTGATGTTTGTCATACATCATGAGCGCTTCCCAACGCGCGCGAGGATTCAGACCCCATCCCAAATGAGAAATGGCATAAGCATTAGGGTCAGCCCAACCCTCATAGTAAACACGCATGAGATCTGCATCTAAGCCTTTACCTTCAATGGATGTGACGAAATCATTCTCAATGTGTAGCGTGACGCGAGACTCAAAATAGCGTTTAAAAGTTAGATTGACGTCGCCAGACTCAAGAACGACTGTACCGTTTACTGTATTGGCTAAAGGGAAAAATAAAGCGAGTCCTGCCGGCCAATACGCAACCTTCTCTCCTGCAGATAGGTATCCTGCACCGCCTCTAGAAGGAGCACCCTTAACTTCAGCACTCAATTTTGTGCCAGATAGGGAGGTTACCGTCATAACGTCGGCTCGACTAAGCAGCTCGAGACTCTTGTCAATTTTAGGCTTTAATAACGGGTCAGGCATGCATCTTTCGAGTATTTCTGGATGTTCATTTGAGATCATGAGAAAACGCGCACCTTGAGTAATTAAGGTCTGCAATTCTTTTGAGTGAAGCATGCCTTCTACCGTAACATCGACAATCAAATCACAAGCTGCCAGTGCTGGCAGTAACGTTTCATATCCTTCAAGCGCATAGCAAGCCCCAGTTGAGCGCACCGGCAAAATATCTTTTAATGGTGGTGAGGGAACTCGAACTTGAATCGGTTTTGCACCCAGTCTCAAGAGGGCGTACTCCGACAGTTCCGTCAAGACTGGTCGTGATTGCGACTCGGACAGGATGGCTACGACGTGTCCGCTGGTAACACCACTTAGAGCAAAACTTTTTTCAAAACAGTCAATCCACTTAGATTCTAAATGTTCTCGCAACATATGCTTGCTCCGCTTTTCAAGAATATCGTAACAATGAATTTATACTACTTTAAATCCAGACATCAGGAGTCAGCGATATGGGGATCATGTAACAATCGTTCCCTAGAGCGCTTAAGAAACATAAGAGCCGGTCTACAACGCCCTTGGAGAAGCAAGCCGACCGCTGCTAGATCGACACTTAGACTGCCTGAGCTCTTCTAGGAAGAAGGACGGAGTGTTTAGGTTAACTAAGTGATGCGGGTGATCATTGACCAAATAGATAACATCACTACAACGAGTAGGCAGGTAGCCATAAAAAAATTTATGTTCTTTTGAGTACGATAAGGCAGTTCCAATCGATTGACCTTGACCCCTGCGTACAGCCAGAGCAAGTGGAGTAATATCCAGATGAAATTCGCAATCAAGAGTTTTAGCGCAGTCTCGATGACTAAGCTTTCAGGATAAAAGGCAAAGCCGCTAAAGAGTGTCGTATTGACGGCATACGCTTTTGGATTGATTAACTGAAGCGTTAAGCCGGCGACAAACCCGGGTTTGGGTACGTGAATAAAAGCGATTTTAGAACCTGAGAAAGCGATTCTGAAGGCGAGAGAGCCAAGATAAGCAGCCGATGCTACTAATAATACTGTTCGAATAGTTGGATCTGCCAGCATGACCGTTGCAAGACCTGAAATCACGGCGAAACAAACAAGATTAGTGCCAAAGAACAGACCAACAAGGTAACTAAGGCCTTGACGCCATCCAAATGCAGCCCCTACGCCAGCTAAAGATAAAACACCTGGGCCTGGTGAAATAATTAAAAGAAAAACAGCTAATGCAAATGCGATCATTTAAAGTAAACCTCAGCAAATATTGTGAGCATATGTAATGAAAATAGACGCTCAAAGTCCCATGGTGCTCCACATTTAAAAATAAGGTCATACCCCCAAATCAAGCCGAATCAAAACCAGTAAGTTTGATTTAATGAGAAATATTCTTAAAAATTGCCTGGTTCCTTAGGATTCCAAGATCTATCACTCCAACCTTCCCAAGGCTAATAAGACATTTTAATTTTATTCTGCTCTCTAGATTAGTTATTTAGCGAATAACGTTCAAAAGGCTGGTGGTTATTGCATGTATCGTGATGTTGATGGAAACAAGGCCTCCATTGAGTGGTCGGGTACTGGAACCATCGGTGATATGAGGGGCGACTGGAGATGGGTTTCTGGTGACGGCCCTTACGCTGATCTCGTCGGTCAGTCAGGCGGCACGTTCCGCGGCGTGACGATCACTAATTGGGAAGATGGAATGGCGACTGGTGTTGCTTATTGGAATAAGTAAATTTAACGTAGTAAAAGTATGGCGCAGGGAAAAGGGGAGCTAAAGCTCCTCTTTTTGTATCTCCCAAGCTACCTATAGATCACGTAAGCCTGGACGGTGAACAAGTCCGTCGGTGAGAGATAAACGGCTTGTTGTACCTAAGTTTTTTGGATAGTTTTTTGGATATCCTAATACACTAATATTGTTTAAAGTATATATAAAAC
>CAJXPC010000037.1 GCA_913057845.1 uncultured Pseudomonadota bacterium | reverse complement strand
GAGATGTAGAGAGGTCTCGTGGGCTCGGAGATGTGTATAAGAGACAGGTTATAAAGACTCGCTTCCCTGGTAAGTGGGTTAACATAATTCGAGTCTATCACGGTAGTAATGACGCAAAGGGCCATTTTACGGCCTAGTAATAAAAGGCGGTTGGCGAAATCCGGCTTATAGGACAACGACAAAGGAGGACTCATGTTGAACGAAGCAAATGATTTTAAAACAGAATAAGATGCGCTCTACGCGGTGATATTGTTTGTTTATTGAAGGTGCCTAAATGGCGCCTTTTTTGTATCTTCTCGGGTATATGAATCACGCAAGCCTGCGTAGACCATTTGATTTATATAGATTAAATCGAGTAAAAATAGAGTGGTGGAGAATGAGGGGCTCTACGATATGAATTCATAATCGCATGCCGTGTTGGTCACTCGGGCTTGCTTAATCTAATGATTCCCCATGCAAGATAGCCGGTATTTGCTGCATCAATCCAATTTTGTAATCCCACGATCATGCGGTCGATGTAGTCCTTGCTTGATATTTTGGACATGGATTCGTAATTACGTTCGAGCTCATCTAAGACACGGGAGTAGTGAACGCTTAGGTTGTGAGTCATATTCTCCTTACGGAATTCGGTAAAACCACATTTTTCGGCTACGTCCCGATAGAATGCGAACGAGCCCAAGCTCTCTAGGTGAATACGATCATATACTGGTTGTAGTACACCCGCCGGACAACTGTCGGCCTGCATCGGATCTGTGTAGATCATGATTCCTCCGGGCTTTAGAACGCGCCACGCTTCGGCAATAACTTGTTCTCGGTTACTGCTGTGCAGGATCGCATCCTGGGACCACGCTACGTCAAACTTAGCATCCGGTTCCGGTATATCCTCGAAACTGCCATGAACCACCTGGACAAGGTCGTCAAGACCTTGCGCCAAGTTCATTCGCCGGTTGGTTTTATTCTGGACATCGGACAGGTTTAGGCAAACCACCTTGCAGCCGAAATTGCTCGCGAGGTAGCGCGCGGCTCCCCCATATCCGGCGCCCAAATCGATTACCCGGGTGTTTGCGTTCAAATTGGCAATAGTCTTCGCCATATATGCCACTGTGCAACGACTCGCTTTTGAAATCTCGGGAGTCTCGTCGTACAGACCTATGTGGATGTCTTCACCACCCCAGATGTTGAAGTAAAAATTATCGGCGTCAGGACTGTCGTAATAGACCTCAGTGACCTTCCGGGCCGTATCGTATTTATTTTGGTTTTCGGATTTCATTAGCTAAGGTGAGTTGTGGCAGATCTTTAGAGTCGAATGTAGTAAAAAATTAGCTTTGATTGAGATAAAAAGGTTTACTGATCTTTACATTTATTCCTTATTTCTATCCTTACTCATATTCTTTTCAGCCAAAGTTATTCTGATTATAGAATTAGTTTGATGAAAAATGCTTGCCATTTTTTATAGAAGCTAGCTCATGATGTATTGCTCTAGTTGCTCGATAGTATGCTTTTGATCCGAAATCATCTCGCGTACAACGTCCCCGATGGAGATAAGACCAACGACTGCTTTGTTCTCGATAATCGGGAGGTGTCTCACGTGTTTTTCTGTCATGAGTGCCATGCATTCGTCCGCAGTTCTATCAGGATCAACACAAATGACGTCGTGGGTCATGACAGCGGAGATGGGAGTTAATTTTGATGTTTTTCCATCGAGAATAATTTTTCGCGCGTAATCTCGTTCAGAAAAAATGCCAACTAATTGTTCGCCTCGCAATACGATCAGCGCACCAACGTCGTGTTCGGCCATTTGAAGGAGCGCATCGTAAACTGTATGTTCGGGTTGGATTGACAAAAGTCTGTGTGCCTTTGTATTCACCATTTGCCTGACGGTTCGCATCATCACCTCTCTTTCTGCTCTAGTATCCTGCTAGGGGCGCAGTATTGTCAATGGGCTTGTTAGCTTGAACTGTTTAGAACGAAACGAAACAAAACGACTATTATTAGTGGAATAAAATACATCTTTATATTTTAAGACGTGAAGGGATGAGTAGATGAAAAACGTGATAGCGATTATTGTTCTGGTGCTTGGTTTGTCGTTTTCTATTACTGGGAATTCGAAGGAGGTTGTTGACCGTGAGTTAGTGGCAAAAATATTATTGCTCGGAGAATCCTTGGGTTCATCTACTGGTGGAAACAGATACCCGGGTTCAATCATGATCGCTATCAGATACGACAATATGCTCTATACGTGTTTTGTCCAAAACGATTCTGGTACGGTTCGTTTTACTTGTGATGACCCATACGAATAACTTCCTTACAGGCATTGCTGAAAGACAATTACAAAAACAGTAAGAAAGTGATGTACCAAGAGAGATGATTGAAAAGTTCAGGAACAATGAATGAAAAATTTGACTGGTATGGTCGGCATACTATTTTTATTTACCATTGGTTTCCCCAAGGCTGCAGAGCTATCTGTTAAAGATTCTGAGCGGATTGTAAGTGAAGGAGAGATCATAACCGTGGCAGAGCACCTAAGAAAACCAAGCGAGCTCTTCGGATTCCTAATTCGTCATGATGGTGTTTTTTATACGTGTGTCGATCTGATGGCTATCACATGTACCATTTACAAACAGAAAAGTATCCCGAGCACATAGTATTGATGAAACTGTTGACGGCTTGTGTCTTACATTAAAAAATAACTTAAATACTTAACTATATGTATCTGCTGAGTTACCTACAGATCAGGTAGTCCTATGTTTCCCATCACTCCGACTGTTTAGCTCTCATCAGAAACACTTCTAGTCTTTACTAATCAGATAATAAAAAAATGGGTGAGAGCCCCCTTACAGTCTATTCCTCTGGAGACAGTGTCGGGCGACCGCTACGTAATCGTCAAAGTTGTCGGGTATACGTAATTCCCTTGACATGTCGTATTCATCACTCTCTATTTTTTGCTTGTTCTCTAATGCGTCTGCTCGTATTGAGTGCTGGTGCTATCACAAAATGTGACGGCATTATTTTTTAGTACTTTATAGAATACGCATTAAAATTCATCACATATGTCAATAAATCAAGGTGAAGTTTACTTGCCTCAGTGAGGGTATCTATAAGTGAGGTAAGCTTGCTTGGGACTTTATTACGGTGTTTTTATAGTTACACGTAACGTTCCTCGTTTCCTCGTTGGAGTAGGTAGACATTTTTATAAAACGTGAGGACCTCTAAATGAATAGGTTAGGTACATTATTACTGCTATTTTTCAGCAGTACGTGTTTTGCAGAGGTGGACGATGTAGATACTGCAAGACGTGCTTGTGATGCCGCTGATGGAGCGGCCTGTTACAACTTAGGAGTTTTGTACGCTGAGGGTAAAGATGTTGACTATGATTTTATCAAAGTAATTGAGTATTACGGAAAAGGGTGCGATGGCGGTAATGAGAATGCGTGTGAAGCCTTAGGTTATGCATACTACAACGGTGGTGGAGTAAGGCATGATTACGTTGAAGCGATTAAGGTCTACGAAAAAGGTTGTGATGGCGGTATTGCAAATGCCTGTAACGCCCTAGGGCATGCTTACTACAAGGGTGGGGGTGTTAGGCAAGACTACGTCAGAGCGGTTGAGTACTACGAAAAAGGGTGCGATGGCGGCATTGCAACTGCTTGTGACGCACTTGGTTTTGCTTACTATTACGGGGATGGTTCTGAGTACTACGTAAAAGCCTGTGATCAGGGTAGAGCTAATTCCTGTATGAAAATAGGGAATGCCTATGAAAGAGGTATTGGTGTTGAGCAGAGTGACAATCAAGCACTGAAGTTTTTTGGTTTAGCTTGCGATCTGAAAAGTGAATGGGGCTGTGACGACTATGCAAGATTAAAAAGAGATCTCGGTCGTTAATAAAATGCGTTAAAAATGCAACACTCAACGATCTGCCGCTGAATAGATTGTCTTATGATATTCAAATTAAATCGTGAGAAGTGAGGGGATGATGATCAATAAACTTAATCCGGACGCGGAAATTGGATTTGATATTCCTGCCGTGCCTGGGATGGCAGAAAGTGAAGTTCAGACCCCTTGCCTTATCGTCGATCTAGATCGACTTGAATATAATCTGAAAAAAATGGCTGATTTAATCGCACCTTTCAATGTGTCTCTGAGAGCGCATGCGAAGATGCATAAATCAGTTGATGTTGCCCTCTTGCAGCTGACCGTTGGGCAGGCAAACGGTATCTGTTGTCAGAAAGTTTCAGAGGCTGAAGTGTTTTTCAGAGCAGGCATCACTAATATTCTGATTACCAATCAGGTGTGTGATGCACGGAAAATATCTCGACTGGCGGGCCTTGCAGCCTCTGGGTGCCGTATATCGGTTTGTGTTGATGATATGAGAAATGTTGCCATGCTGTCAGAGGAGGCTCGTAAACAGAACACACAAATTCATTGTTTAGTAGAGTTGGACTGTGGGGCTAGGCGGTGCGGCGTTTCAGATGCGGCTCAGGTTTTAGAGCTTGCCGCTGCCATAGATGCAGCACATTGCCTGGTTTTTGAAGGCCTTCAGGCCTATCAAGGTAGCATCCAGCACGAGACCGATTATGGCCTGCGGGAAAAGGTTATGGAAGATGTGATTGCAAAGGTTAAAGACTGTCGCGACACACTCGCAGCAGCTGAGCTAAGTTGCCGCGTTGTCAGTGGCGGTGGGACAGGCACCTTTTTATTTGAAGCCGCATCTGGTGTTTTCACTGAAGTCCAGTGTGGATCATATGCCTTTATGGACGCTGACTATGGTCGGGTTCATAATCAGGAGGGGTCTCGTCTAGATCAATCCGAGTGGAAAAATGCGCTTTTCCTGCTGACCAGTGTGATGAGTACGGCATTAGATGGGCATGCTGTTTGCGATGCAGGACTCAAAGTTCAATCGGTTGACAGCGGGCTGCCAGTCATTTTCGGCCATGATGACATAAGCTATATTACTTGCTCAGATGAACATGGGGTCATTCGAGACAAACAGAACAAGCTGAAAATTAATGATAAGTTGCGTCTCGTTCCGGGCCATTGTGATCCGACCTGTAATTTGCATGATTGGTATGTTTGTGTCCGAGACGGAAAAGTTGAGGCCCTCTGGCCAGTGTCCGCGAGGGGTAAGGCATGGTAGCTTCGCCATCACTAGCTGCCGGTTTCACAGGTCGTCGACTGATGGTTAATAGTAGCGCTCTTAGTCATACCAACGATGATTAACGACAAGTGCTAAGTGAGTGATGATTTTGAATACTGAACTTTTAATTTGAAAACGGTTCAAAAAGGTATGACCCACTAGCACTCATGAAAATAAATATGGAAACGGTGATCATCTGCCCTTAATGCGACTCTTCAAGAATCGAAATAATGCCTACTAATTATTACCAATATTTTTGCTTTACGAGTTTGAGAGTTGTTAAGTTTTGCTAAAACCTCAAGCAGGAGATTGTTGCGTTTATTGTTCATGAGCAACGGTGACATGTCCTCTAATTGTAGAGGGTGCGTGTTGCTGAATTTAACTTACTCGGTTGGGACATACTGGCTCAACGTTAAAAGATAATGTGGTTATTCGGACTTAAAATTGGAATTGCAGCCGTTGCTATTGCACTTAGTTCTTGGCTGGCAGGAAAGAAGCCAGAATTGGCGGGATTTATTATTGCTTTGCCACTGGCTTCGATATTAGCAATTGCCTTTTCTTATATGGAACATCGCGATACAACATCCAGTATTACCTTTGCAAAAAGCATTATGATTGGTGTGCCAGTCTCGTGGCTCTTCTTTCTGCCATTCTTCTTTGCTGAAAAATATGAATATGGATTCTGGATGAGTTATGGAATCGGGATTTTGCTGCTTAGCGTGGGGTTCATCATTCACAGCTACCTAACTAGCCAGTTATAAGTGACGACTTTTAACTGAGATATCCAACGTATTCAGTGTATTTTTGATAAAACCATGCTCAGCGACAACAGTCGTTATTACCTTCCTGAATTGGTGGGCAAGGGTTGTTCCCATACGAACAGAATACGCAACAGTCGCCTTTTTTGGGTCTGAGCAAAATCCTGCACGATTCACATTCATAAAACCAAATACAAGCATCAGTTGGCATTATTTCAACCTTGGAGTAGCCTCAGCCTGGGCATGTCAAAGTGCTAGTTCGTTCAATCATGTGAAGAGGGTAACTTATTTCGATGATTCTCAGGTTGTTTAGATTTCTTTGTAATGATTTGTATATTGCCTATGGCGTTGGCGCAGAGTTAAAGATTGGGTTCTTTCGGTTGGTTTTTACGCAGTACTATGACGACGGCTTTACATGAGTAGTTTCATTGATTAAACAAAGGATTGCTGTACTAGGGTTGTGTCATATCAGTTCAATTCATTTTGTTGCTCAACCCAATATGTCCACAGTGGTATGAGAAGAAATTGGCGTTTGCGTCAAACGTTTGAATATTTAGTTGATCCCGATCATTTTTTCTTGACCATGTGGTTACCCCATAGTTTTAAAATACAACATATGAGTATGATGACAATTAAACTTTTTGCTAAGAGCGCTAATGTTTCCCGAGAGACTGTTCGCCATTATGTCGCATTAGGCTTAATAGAGGCCAGCAAACACCCGGAGAATGGCTATCAACTATTTTCCGAAAAAGAACTTATGCGAATGCGGTTTATTCGCGGAGCACAGCAACTGGGCTTCAAATTGCAAGAAGTCAAAATGATCTTTGAAGATGCACAAAAAGGTAATTCATCCTGCCCTCGAGTACGAGAACTACTGGCTGATCATATAAAAGAGAGCAAACGACGCATACAGCAACTAGTTACGTTAAATGAGCGAATGGAATCTGCATTGCTTGCTTGGGGCAATATGCCCGACGGCACTCCAAATGGAGATTCCATATGCTGTCTTATTGAGTCGCAAAACCATGAATAATTTCAAATTCATACAAGAGGTGAAATATGTTGATGGTTAAAGGCAGTTCCCTAATATGCGCTCTGTTATTAATAAGTCATCAAACATTTATTTACGCTGCGCCTATGGGCTTTAAAGGCTCTACAACTACCATGTCTACTATCAGTGAAAGCTATTCTAGTGTGGAATCCAACTACGCAATTACGTCAAAAGATTCCTTGGGGGTAAAAGCGTATACAAGCAAAGGGAATGGATACAAATTAAGGGTTGGGGAGATAGTGTATGTCAGAAAATTGTTAAGGGTAAATAAAATGCACTCGCAAACAAATTTATGGCTATTTACGGGTGCCGGCACAATGAGCTTAGAAAGAAATGTTCAGAATGATGACCATTTATACTTAAGTCCAACCTTACAGTTTGATTATGAAACAAAAAATGTCTATGGGTTAATCTCACACCAAGTTTTAAGAGTTGGGCACGAGAATTTTGATACAACAAAAATAGAAGGTGGCTTTTCATTTTACGAAACAAGCTATAACGAAACACAGCCATGGTTTATTCTAAAAGCTAAAAACACCAACTCCATAGACAATAAGAACAAATACACCCCGACCTTAAGGTTTATCAATAAATCTATTTATGGAGAAGTAGGAGTAACAACGGATGGAGACCCTTCTTTTCACTTAATGTATACATTTTAGGAGAATCAACATGAAAAAAGTCATATTAATAGCAGCATTATTGTTTAGTTCTAATAGTTATGCGCTGACTCAAAAAATTGAAGTGCTGGGGATGGTTTGTGCTTTTTGTGCACAAGGGATAGAAAAAAGCTTTAGGTCAGATGAGAATGTTAAGGATATTTTTGTTAGTTTAGAAAATTACTTTGTCGCAATAGAGTCAAACGATGGAAAAATTATTGACGAGAAGCTGATTAGAACCATCATTACTGATGCCGGTTACGACGTTAAAAAGATTGAAGTCGTTTCTGACACTGTGAGTGAAATCAGGACGAAGTATGACGCTAAATAAAGAGGCAGACTTAATGAAGTCAACTAAGCTAGCAAATTACTTATCTTTATTTACTAGCAGCGGAACGATTGTTTGTTGTGCGCTACCCGCCCTATTGGTTTCAATTGGTGCGGGAGCAGCGTTAAGTTCTTTGATTGCAGTATTTCCGCAATTAGTTATTCTTTCCATCTATAAAATTCAAATATTTATGGGTGCCTTTGTGATGCTTATAATTTCTGGAGTTCTGCAATACCAAGCAAGAAACCTTCCTTGTCCTGCAGATAAAAAAAAGGCGGCTGCGTGTATCCGAACCCGAAAAATATCGCTGGTTATTTACTTTGCATCGGTAGGAATTTTTATTATTGGCCTTCTCTTTGCATTTATCCTCCCGTTATTCATTAATTAGATTAAACAATATGGAAGATCACCACCACCTTAGTGAAATGAAGAAGCCTTGATCGTTAGTATGGTTGCAAAAGCAAAGGAGCCCGAGATGGATAAGCCATATGAACATTGGGAGCAGGTCTATCAAACCAAACCAGCGGATGCGGTGAGTTGGTTTCAAGAACATGCCACTCGTTCGTTGGAGATCATTCGATCAATTGGCGCAACATCCGACGCAAAGATCCTTGATGCAGGGGGAGGTTCGTCTACATTGGTGGATGATTTGCTGACCGGTAGATTCAAACATGTGTCGGTACTTGATCTTTCTGCAAGTGCGCTGAAGGTGGCGCGCAGGCGCCTTGGATCCCTCGGTCGAAACGTGACATGGATTACTGGCGATATTTTAACTGTGGAGCTTCCTGAGCAGACTTATGACATCTGGCACGACCGTGCCGTCTTCCACTTCCTAACCGACCCGGCGGATCGAATGGCGTACGTGCGCCAGGTCATGAAATCAGTCAAGCCCGGTGGCCATGTGATTGTGGCTACCTTTGCACCTGATGGTCCTGAGCAGTGCAGTGGTTTACCCGTAGTCAGATACGATCCCGATCAACTGCATGATGAGTTTGGCCCATCATTTGAGCTGCTGGAACACGCCAGTGAGGAGCACAAAACGCCATGGGGTTCGGTACAGCACTTCATTTATTGTCACTGCCGAGCACCTCATTGATCGCTTAATTCTGTTACTGAAACGATCAAAAAATTCTAGACACCTATTCGCTTGTACTTAAGACCAAAAAGCGATCTCGGTCATTAATAAAATGCGTTAAAAATGTAACACTCAACGATCTGGCGCTGAATAGATTGTCCTATGGTATTCAAAACAAGTGCTAGCAAATTGCAGTATCAGTATTACCGCTAGTTTATTTATCAGGTCGGTCCTCTTCTTGAGTATCATTTTAATGATAGTAGCTTTCCCTTGTGACCCGACGGAGACATTTTGAACAAAGCTCGTGACGGATATTCCAATTGAGTTCAGAGCTATGCAAGCAGGCGTTGAAAGAGCCACACAATAGAAATACAGAGTACGGCGAATGAACCCGACGTCAGTAATCGTTGCTTGGCTTTATCGCTACGAACCAGCAGCAAAATAGGAATTGCTACAATGATCACGACAGACAACTGACCCAGTTCGACGCCCACATTGAATGCAACCAGCGTTTCCATAAAATACAACGACGACAGCCCTAATTCCTTGAGCCCATTTGCGAAGCCTAGTCCATGAATCAGCCCAAAAAAGAAAGCCAGCTTCCAGTGACTGAAAAAAAATTTACTTTGCAGGTTCAATAAAGCCGAGGCGATAATTGATAAGGCAATCATCGATTCGACCAATATTAGCGGCAAAGAGACCAGGTCAAAGACCGAAAGAGCGAGTGTTATGGAGTGCGCCAGGGTGAATGCTGTGATCACTTTCAAGGCAAACTTTACGGCGTCCCGGTTTGCGGTCTGAGGCTTGGGTCGTGTAGCCGAGAGACCAGAGCCGTTTTTATTCCACAGCATCACGCCGGGCAGTAGCAGTGTTAATAAAAAAATCAGATGATCCGGCCCACTCCATATGTGTTTAGCTCCTTCTTTTGTAAAAAGAAGAATTGTGGCCGAACGTTTGATCTCACCCAAGACAAAACGCTGAATAGAATTCGTTTGATCAAATACCGATGAAATCTCATCCCCTTGCAGTTTAAGCCTTAGAAAGGCACGGCCCAGTCGGTCATTTTGAGTGAAAAAATCGTAGCTGACCACCACAAAGCGCGGTTCAGAATTTAGCTCAGGCCCCAAAAACTGCTGCCGCACATAGATACCATCGTTATGTAAAACCACCGACTGGGATGAAAAGTTCAAGGGCATAGGGCGATCGTCTATCTCTATTTTCAAAAGCCGCTGAATTGCGTCGGTGATGGGTTGTTGAAGTTCTCGAAGCTTGTCCGGGGTAGGGGCAGGTT
>CAJXPC010000036.1 GCA_913057845.1 uncultured Pseudomonadota bacterium | reverse complement strand
TACGAGATGTAGAGAGGTCTCGTGGGCTCGGAGATGTGTATAAGAGACAGATGAGAAATTGAGCCCATTCATAATCGCTGTCGCCATCAAGCAACGTGTTATCAAGATCAAAAAGCACTAACTTCATACGCATACCTTACTTAACTGAACCATAGAAAACCATCACGCTCGATCTCCGGATTCGAAAAATGATTTCACTAAAGGAATCGTGATGCTCCTTTTGAGTTCCATAGAATATCGATCCAAACCATCAAGCAACGCTACAAGACTGGTCAAATCACGGGGATGTCGCGCTAGAACAAAGGCAATGACATCAGGAGAAATATCAAACCCACGCAGCTTCGCATACTCCACCATAGCCTCTGTTTTATGACTATCATCCAATGGGAAGACTTGATAGACCAAGCCCCAGCTAAGCCGCGTGAGCACGTCTGGCCTAAGACTTAGCCCGGATAATGGTTGCCTCCCAGTAACAACCAGACGACCACCGCAATCTCTTATCTCGTTATACATATTAAAAAAATCGATTTGTTCATTGTCATCCAGGCGGTCTACACCATCGACACAAACACAGAGTTGATCGTCAAAAGGATACGTCTCATCCAAACTCAAACTGTGAGAAGTGCGTCTACCCGACTCTTGCCAAGCAGTCCCAGCAGCTTGCAACAAATGTGTCTTCCCTGACCCCTCCAAACCCCAAAGATACAAAAACCGAACCTCTTCCCGACCAAGCAAGAACTTTCCTATGGTCGATAAAAGCTCGCGGTTTTGCCCAGCCACAAAATTGTCAAGCGAGGGAGGCGGTGCAGTTTTAAGTTGGAAAGCAAGTTGATGCATTGTTCATTTCATTAACCGCCACTAATATAGCGGTTGCATTCCCTCTGAAGTGTCTCACTTTGGCACCCAGCGTTAATTAACAGAGTAAACCAGAGTGAGTTTAGGTAGAATCCAGTATTAATACTGAGAATTCTATCAGGGTCTGAAGACTAGCCTTGGCTGATTATCACGTTAACGAACCAAAAGACCCGAAAAAAATTCTGTTGGCGGGTCAGGACTTAAGCGAGCAACCGATCGTGACAAACGAAAAACTCTCATACAAAGAAGCCGGGGTCGACATAGATGCTGGCGAGCAACTCGTCAAAAATATCAAACCGCTGGCAGCAAAAACTAAGAGAGATGGCATGCTCGGCGGAATTGGCGGGTTTGGTGCCTTATTTGAAATTCCAAAAGGCTATAAAAATCCGGTTCTTGTTACAGGTACAGACGGCGTAGGAACCAAATTAAAACTCGCTTTGGACCTTGAGCGACACGATACTATTGGGATTGATTTGGTTGCAATGAGCGTCAATGATATTTTGGTACAAGGCGCTGAACCTTTATTTTTCCTCGATTATTTTTCTTGTGGGAAACTTGACGTAGCAAGAGCAACAGCTGTTGTTTCCGGTATCGCACAAGGATGTGAGCAAGCCGGATGTGCGCTCATTGGCGGAGAGACTGCAGAGATGCCCGGAATGTACGCGGGTGACGAATACGATTTAGCGGGATTTGCAGTTGGCGCTGTAGAAAAAGAAAAAATTATCTCAGGTTCCGACATCTCAAAGGGTGATGTACTTCTGGGGCTGAGCAGCAGCGGGGCTCATTCAAATGGGTACTCCTTGATCCGTAAAATAATCTCAAAATCCGGGGCCAAACTCGATCAAGTTATTGGCGGGAAGACGCTCGGAGACCTACTGATTGAACCAACGCGCATTTATGTCCGTCCCATTCTAGAAGCAATTAAAACCGGAACAATTAAAGGTCTCGCCCACATAACGGGTGGAGGGATCACCGAAAACGTCCCAAGAATACTCCCCGAAGATCTCGTTGCTGTAATCGATGTCCATTCCTGGCCAAGAAGCGATCTATTTACGTGGCTTCAGGAAAATGGGAATGTCGACGAAGACGAAATGCTTCGAGTGTTTAATTGTGGCATCGGCATGGTGGTGGTTTGCGCTCCTGAACATGCGGACACTCTACGCCAAATACTTGAATCAGCAGGAGAAACCGTCTTTCGCATTGGAAGCATCTCAGACAGGCAAGGAACGGAGCACCAGACACGTCTTATCAAGACCTAACCGAGCAAATGGCTCAGATCTCATGAAAAAAATAGCAATCTTGATATCTGGACGCGGCACCAACATGCAAGCCATTGTTGATGCACGGTTACCTCATGAGATTTGTGGTGTCATCAGCAACAATCCCAATGCCGCAGGCTTACACTTCGCGAAGTCACGGAACATCAACACATGCGTTGTCAATCACCGCGACTACCCTGATCGGGAGTCCTTCGATGAAGCCCTGGGGAACGCCATAGCTGCACTCCAACCAGACCTTGTTGTACTGGCTGGATTTATGAGAATTTTAACAGTCGGCCTGACAACCCGTTTTGCTGGAAAAATGATCAATATCCACCCCTCTTTGCTGCCTGCATTTCGTGGGCTGGACACTCACGAAAGAGCAATTGGGGGAGGCGTTAAACTGCACGGCTGTACCGTTCACTTCGTAACCCCTAACCTTGATGAAGGGCCTATTATTGCGCAAGCTGCGCTTTGCGTGAGACCAAACGACACCCCTCAAACGCTCGCCGAGCGCGTGCTCGTACTCGAACATGAGATTCTGCCTAAAACGGTCGCATGGGTTCTAGATGGACACTGTACAATGGAGGCTAACCACGTCACATTAGACCCATCGATTATTGATGACAGTTTTAGCTTTCAAAGGTAATTTGCGTTGAACCTCAAGACAGGGTCTAACTTCTTCTCTTTTTGTTGTGTATTGGTGAGCCTTTCGTTCATCAATATAGCTCAAGCGGTACCCCCCCAAACAGTAACGATTGTGTTTGAGGTCAAGATGGGCGAACTAAAGATTGGGCGCGGCATCGATACCCTCAAACACGATTTGAGCTCCTACACACTGAGTAGTCAAATTATTCCCAAAGGACTGGCATCGTTATTTCTTGACGAAATCGAGCGCACAAGTAGCGGGCGGATTGCTGAGTCTGGACTCATCCCTAAATATTTCAGCGAAGAGGGTAATAAAAAAAAGGGGCGCAGTGAAGCTAACTTTAATTGGGAGAAGCAGGAATTAACGCTAGTAACGAGGGATGGCCAACAAACGTTACCGCTGATTGCTGATAGTGCTGATCAAGCCACACTCCCTTACCTCTTTGCCTTTAAAGAGGAGTTACCAATGAAATCATCGATTTACATTACCGATGGCAGGCGGCTCAAGCTTTATCAATACGAACGCAAAGACGATGACGTTATCAACACCGCAATTGGTGCGCTAGAAGTAGCACACTTCAAAAAAGTCGTCGACAACGACACTGATCGTCAGTTCGAATTTTGGTTGTCACATCAACACAATTCATTACCCGTCAAAATCCGATTTATTGACAAGAAAGGGAATGTCATCGAGTCTACCGTCCAGACTCTGACCACACATTAATGGAAGCACTCAACCCAAAGCTCTTCGATGCTGCCGTTACGGTGACCACCGAAATATTGAAATTCACGTCACCATCAGACTCAATACTGTCCAACTATTTCAAAACTAATCGCGAATTAGGCAGTCGTGAGCGCCCGGTCATTGCTGATCTAGCCTATGCCGTGATCAGAAACAAAACCTACTTGGAAAAGACTTCGGGCTCAGAAGATGCGCTGATGCTTTGTCTCGCCGCTTTAAATAAAATATTTGGGTTATCCCTCAAATCCCTCAAAAGCAAAGTTGCGGCCAGGTGGCACAAAGACATACAAAGGCTCGGTGACGAACGCTCAGGCGAGCTCAGTACTCAAGAGCGTTACTCTCTACCGGATTGGTTGTGGCGAAGAATCGAAACACAATATGGTCCCGATGAAGGCTCAAGCCTTGCGCAATCCTTACTTCGAAAAGCCCCGTTTGATCTGCGCGTGAATTTAGTTCGATCCTCTCGTGACAAAGTGTTGGCAGCATTAGCAGCAGACGGCATCGAAGCGACACCCACATCACTCTCGCCCCATGGTATACGCCTCAAAGAGAATTTCGGGCTGCAAAAATACAGATTATTTCTTGAGGGGCATATTGAAGTTCAAGATGAAGGAAGCCAAATACTCGCACAACTTGTAGGTGCGAAAAGAGGGCAAATGGTCGTGGATTTCTGCGCTGGAGCCGGTGGCAAAACGCTGGCGCTCGGTGCGATGATGAGCAACTCAGGTCGTCTCTATGCCTTTGATGTGTCTGCCAAACGATTAGACCGCTTGAAACCTCGGTTGAAAAGATCCGGGTTATCCAATGTCCATCCGCAGTTAATTGGCAGCGAAACCGACCCCAGAATCCACAGGCTTAACGGCAAAATTGATCGCGTCTTGATTGATGCCCCCTGCAGCGGATTAGGCACGCTGCGCCGTAATCCTGACATGAAATGGCGACAAGAAGAAAAAGATATTGCCTCGATGAGCGACAAGCAATTCAGAATTCTCAGTTCCGCCAGTAAATTAGTGAAGCCGGGAGGATTAATCGTGTACGGGACTTGCAGCTTACTGCGCGATGAGAATGAATCAGTAATAGAACGCTTTATGGAGGACCACCCGGGTAAATTTGAGCTCGTTAATGCAGCCGAAACACTGGCTATTGATGGAATCGATCCGGAATCGGGCCCCTATTTAAGACTGTTACCCAATATACATGGGTGTGATGGTTTTTTTGCCGCAGTATTAAAAGCTCTTTAGCCACGCTAAAAAAACCATGATTAGAGAAACAATTCAGCGATTTTGAAGTCGTAACGGATTAAATTTTAATATTACAGTTACTCAGGTGGTTTAAAATGCCTGATAACGCATTACAAATTGAGGATATTGAATGGACTCAGCAACTATTGCCCTAGCGTCGAGCTTGACCAACGGACTGATTGACTTACCTTGGTGGGGCTATATTCTCACCGCGCTGGGTCTCACACACGTCACCATTGCAGCAGTAACAATTTACCTTCATCGACACTCTGCGCACCGGGCACTAGAACTTCATCCCGTCGTCGCTCATTTTTTCCGCTTCTGGCTCTGGCTCACAACGGGCATGATCACACAACAATGGACTGCGATTCATCGAAAACATCACGCGAGATGTGAAACAGAAGAGGATCCTCATAGTCCACAAGCAATGGGGCTAAAGAAAGTCTTTACTGAAGGCGCCGAATTATACAAAAAAGAGGCCAAAAATCAGGAGACCGTCGATAAATTCGGCCATGGCACCCCCGACGATTGGATAGAAAGACGCCTCTACGCAAAACATGAAACCATCGGTATTATTGTGATGCTTGTTATCGACCTAGCGCTCTTTGGCGCTATCGGCCTTACGATTTGGGCAGTTCAGATGATTTGGATTCCTCTTTTCGCTGCAGGAGTAATCAATGGCGTTGGGCACGTCTTTGGTTACCGCAACTTCAACGTTAACGACGCGAGCGCGAATATTGTTCCTTGGGGCATATTGATTGGCGGTGAAGAATTACACAACAACCATCATGCCTACGCGTCATCAGCGAAGCTGTCATCGCGATGGTATGAGTTTGATATAGGCTGGCTCTATATCCGCTTATTGGAGATAGTCGGACTTGCCACTGTAAAACGTATGGCTGCAAAGGTTCAACTATCAGAGTCTCCACAAAGCATTGATGACCAAAAGCTTCAGGCCATCATCACGCACCGTTGGGATGTGTTGGCTCAATACTCCAACTCCCTTAAGTCAACGTGTGTGGCGGAGATAAAACACATTGCTGAAAAACACCGATTTAAAAGACCCGACATTGCAAGATGGTTATCTTTTGATCAAAAATTCGTTAGCCCTACTGACTTAGAACGAATTAAGCAATTTGCAGAGAAGAGCGCGACATTAAGAACCATCGTTAGAATGCGAGGCGAGTTGTCGGGGCTGTGGCTTAAGTCGACAGCGTCTAAAGAGCAACTGGTAGAGCAACTCGAAGACTGGTGTAAACGCGCTGAAGCATCCGGCATTACGGCGTTAAAAGACTTCTCCTATCTCTTACGCCGTTACGCTTAAATCATATAACAATAAACACACCAAACAAAAAAGACCGCATTTAGCGGGCTTTTTTGTTTTATAAAAACTATAAATTAATCTATTTGAGCTTGGTCTCTTTATAGATCACATGCTTACGAACCACAGGATCAAATTTCTTGATCTCCATTTTCTCCGGCATGTTACGTTTGTTTTTTGTAGTAGTGTAAAAGTGTCCGGTACCTGCCGAAGACTCCAATTTAATCTTTTCTCTCATGCTGATTCCCCAGTAAGTCCTTAAACTGCTTTGCGTGCACGCATCTCAGTCAACACAACGTCAATGCCCTTTTTATCGATTAACCGCATACCCGCCTGCGTCAGACGAAGTCTCACCCATCGATTCTCGCTTTCCACCCAAATTCGCTTTGAGTGAAGATTTGGCAAAAATCGTCTCTTATTCCTATTGTTTGCATGAGAGACGTTATTTCCGCTCATAGGCTTTTTACCGGTAACTTGACATACTCTAGACATAATATAAGGCCCTGCTTAACTGTTGCTATTCGTAAAACCAAGCTTTATAACATAGAAACAGCATTTTTGGCAATGCGCTGGCCAAATATTGGCGTTTTAATGCGTCGAGATTTCACAAAAATAGTATTACTCTTGTTCAAAAGCTGGACCCCGTGTAAATTAGAAGATTGGAAAGACGTTTTTCCAAAGCTCCCCACAAAAAACAGTAAATAACGGGGGGATTTAAAAAAATGGGGCGATGGTCTTGTGAATACTCCCGCTGAGGTAGTTCTGCCTCAATTGATTGCTGGGGTGCTTACCCGACTTAAGTCTTTTTAGAACGTGGAAGTAAAGAGGAGTATTAAATATGAAGAAAGCAATTACTTTAGTAATGGGCATTGCGGCTCTTGCAGTTGCTGCAAGCGCTTCAGCCGCAGGTGCTAACAAAGCGTATTGGGCAACCAGTGGCTTGTTTGGACCTTTCGCAATCAACGGTCTGATCCCAACAATCCCTGCAGATGAAGTTCGGGACATAACCGTTCCAGTCAGCATGTGGATCATTGAGCATGACAAAGGTTTGGTTGTGTTTGATACAGGTAACAACGTAGAAGTTGTTAACAACTGTAAAGGTTATTGGGCTGCTGGTCTTTGTGACTTCTTAAAGCCAGACCAAACTGCTGAAACCACAATCGACGGCTGGCTCAAGAAGCTAGGCTACACAACCGAAGACGTTAAGGTTGTTGTAAGCTCACATGCTCACTTGGATCACGCTGGAAACTTAAAGATGTTCCCAAATGCAATCCACGCTTTCCAAAAAGCTGAGTTGTATCAAGGTTGGTGGCCAGAGAAGTTCCAAGGTCGTGACGGAACAGGTCCATTTGTTATAGCTGACTTGGAAGGCACTCGGGAATACAACTTCCTAGAGCTTGATGGCGACTATGACCTCTTTGGTGACGGAAGCATGATGATCCTAAGCACACCAGGTCACACAATTGGTCACCAGTCCATGCAAGTAACATTGAAGTCTGGCAAGCGAATGATACTTGCTCAAGATGCAATTTGGATGCAAGAAAATCTTGACGGGCATGCTGCTGGCTTAAACTTCAGTGTTCAGGCTTACACCAATTCCGTGGCTCGCTTGAAGCACATGCGTGATCTACAAGGTATCCCATTAATGATGGGCCACGATCAGGATCAGTGGGCATCTGGTGGTGATCGTTGGTACAAGTAATAAAACATTGCGTTTAAAGTACAATGTTTATTTAACCCCCCCTTCAAAGGGGGGTTTTTTTTAACCCTCATTCGGAATCACCGCAAATACTGTGCTCAATCAACCCACTCTGATCTCCGTAGAATCCGTCACAAAAAAATATGGCAGCAAAGAAATCATTCACGACATTTCCTTTGATGTGAAAAAAGGAGAAATCGTTGGCTTTCTGGGGCCTAATGGGGCCGGGAAAACCACCACGATGCGAATGATCGCTGGATTCACAGCGGCCACAACAGGCAAGGTAACTGTCGCTGGGCATGACATGGCCAACGATAATTATGAAGGTGCGAAGAAAATAGGATACCTACCGGAGCATCCACCGCTCTACGACGTATTCACAGTAGAAAGATATTTGCGATTTGTAGCAAAAGTGAAACGAGTTAATAACTCAAGGCTCAACTCAGAGCTTGACCGTGTCATGACAGCATGTCGACTTGAGACAGTAACGAACAAAGAGATTTACAAATTATCAAAAGGCTATCGTCAACGGGTAGGACTAGCCCAGGCCCTCTTAGGGGATCCCGATGTTCTGCTGCTCGACGAGCCAACAGCAGGTTTAGATCCCGGACAAATTCAAGAAACACGAGAAGTGATCAGGTCATTCGGGCGAGATCACGCGGTCTTATTAAGTACGCACATACTGCCAGAGGTGACCCTCATTTGCCAACGGATCGCGATCATTAACAATGGTAGCATCCTCGCTGTAGATTCACCAGAAGCGCTACAATCCGCCTCGGATCACACCAATAACGTATCAATCGAGCTCAGCGGAGATGCTCAACAAATTGAGCAAGCCATGAGGATGATTAACGGAGTAAAAGACGTTAAGTTCACCGCCATAACCGGTAAAGAAGCGTATTTCCAAGTAGATTGTCATGTCGAATCGCGTGACGGCATCGAATCCGACCTCGCAAAAATAGTGACCGATCACGGCGCCTTGCATGGCCTCACAAGACAAAAACCTACGCTTGAAAATGTATTCTTAAAATATATCAATGACAGCGTGCAGCAGAAAGAGAGCCTCTCATGAACGGCGTAACCGCAGTTTTAAACAAAGAGATAACCAATTATTTTAGGTCGCCTATTGCCTATTTCATAGTTGCAGTTTTCTTACTAGGGACCGGCTACTTTTTCATTGATAACGTATTTCTAAGGGGCTCCGCCTCCATGGATACGACGCTGCAGAACATGGGCATTTTGCTCATCGTAGTCGTACCAGCCATATCAATGCGATTGTTTTCTGCAGAGTACAACGGCAGAACCATAGAACTTCTAATGACGCTCCCACTTCAAAAATGGGAAATAGTTCTGGGCAAATACTTGGGCGCAGTCACTATTTTTCTGATTATGACCCTAACAACCTGCATCAATCTCATCCCACTGGTGCTGTATGGCAATCCAGACATTCTGAACATCATCTCGGGTTACATCGGTTTCATTTTGCTAGGTATGACCTGCATCGCAATTGGACAATTGTTCTCTTCACTGACTGAGAATCAAATTGTGGCCGCACTCATGACATGGCCTGTTCTACTCGCCTTTTGGTTTGTCGGGAAATTTAAATCATTCCAACAAACAGCTTGGCTCAGAAGTCTATCTGACTATCTTTCATTCAGCGGACATTATGGTGATTTTCTCCGAGGACTGATTCGCTCTGAGGGAGTGATTTTCTTCTTGGCAGTAAGCTCAATCGCCTTGATACTCAACACAGCCTACATACGGGGAAGACGATAATTATGGATCAATCATTTCGCAATTTATTGATTCTCATCTCTGGGGTCTCGCTACTGGTTTTAAGTGTCGTCACGGATGCCATTTTGGTAGACACGGCAATAATTGGCCAAGTACTGCTTATTTGTGGCCTATTGAGCACGCTCTCAGGAACATACTTGTTACGGGCTGAGTTAAACGCATTCTTTAAACGACAACGTGCTGAGGCCTTTGCTTGGTCAATAGGCATGATAGGCATCGTCGTTGCGGTGTGTTATCTCTCGATACAGCATCCGTTGAGGATCGATATGACCGAGGGGAATTTGTACTCACTGTCATCTGAAACCGTTGATATGTTAGAGAGCTTAGAAGACCCAGTTCACATTACCTTCTTTCACGACCCCATGATGCGAGATACGGTAGATTTCTATCATCTGATCGCATCGAAATCAGACAAAGTTACAGTTGAGTTTTTCGACCCCATGCTTAATCCGTCCGCTGCCCGACTCAAAGGGGTCGAGTTTGCGGGAACCACGCTCATGGAGAGCGAAGGTCGGAGCCTGCAGGTCAACACACCGCATGAAAGTGACATCGCGAATGGCATTTTAAAAGTAGCTCAAGGCATCCAACAAACCGTCTGTTTTCTGGAAGGACATGGGGAACCTGATCCCTTCAGTTTAGAGCAACATGATCATACCGAAGGGGATAGTGGCCATGAACATGGCTTGGGGTCGGAGTATGTACTCCATGAACGACACGGTATGGCTAAGCTACGCAACAGTCTTGAGTCTATGAATTATGTGGTCACCAACATCAACCTAGCCAAAGGTGGTGTCGTCGAAACAGATTGCGCAGTGTTTGTC
>CAJXPC010000035.1 GCA_913057845.1 uncultured Pseudomonadota bacterium | reverse complement strand
CGAGATGTAGAGAGGTCTCGTGGGCTCGGAGATGTGTATAAGAGACAGGTACCGACCTTACCGCTACATCAACGAATAGCGAACACACTCATACCGTCATCTTGTACACAGACCTCCTACTTCACGATATGGGTAGCGGCTTAAGCGATGGGCTTAAGGAATTTCAAGCCCAACCCGAGGACTGGCGAACATCCCCTTTAATAGGCATTGGGGAGCATTTGAAGTCCGGAGGCTCGTTACTTCATGACGGGCGGGCAAAGACCATAGAAGAGGCTATTTTATGGCACGAAGGCGAAGCAATCTCGGCAAGAGATAATTATTTATTGCTTAAGCCCGAACACAAAACATTGTTACAATCCTTCATCAAGAACCTTTAATCTAATTTAAATTTTATAAACAGTTATTGATATGGTCTCAATTGAAATATTCTCCGATGTGGTCTGCCCTTGGTGTTTCATTGGCAAAAGAAATCTAGAAGCAGCGCTATCGCAACTCACACGAGAACATGAGGGCGCCAAAAATATAAAAATTAACTGGCGGTCGTTTCAATTGAACCCACAACTACCTTCCATCGGAATCTCACGTTCCGAATACACCTCCACTAAGTTTGGAGGCACGGAGCGTGCAGCAATGGTTTATGATCGAGTCAAACGGTCTGGTCATGAGATTGGGTTAGAACTAAACTTTAACAAAATCGAGACCCAGCCAAATTCCAGCATCCTGCATGCCCTAGTCTATGCAGCAGAAATGGTTCAACGAGATCACGATTTTGTTGAGAGTCTTTTCAAAGCATTTTTTATTGATGGGGTAGATCTAACCAATAGAGATAACATTATTGCGCTTGCGACTGATATTGACCTTAATGAGACTACTGTTGACTCTGTCCTAAATGATGGTCTTTTTATGGAAAAAATCGAAGAAGACATACAGGAGTCAACGCGCCTTGGTATCCAAGGTGTTCCATTCTTCATCATCAATAAATCTATTGGCTTATCCGGGGCTCAGCCCCCAGAAGCCATAGCCAAGGCAATAGAACAGTCCCTTCAACAACATTAAATCAAAGATGGACAGTCAATTTATTGTAATGCTGCGCCTAACTCAGTCACGAAAATATCGACATCCTCATCATTCAAATCAAGGTGAGTCACCAACCGCACCGTTTGCCCAGGAGTCATGAGAATGTTTTTAGCGCTAAGGTTAGTCGCGATACTGGCCACATCCACCTCATCGAACGAGATAAACACCATATTGGTGTGAACCCCTAACACCTTAATTCTCGGGTGATTAAGGTTCAGTAATTGATCAAATAATAATCGCGCTCTTGCATGATCTGCATCCAATCTTTCCAGATGGTGCTCCAATGCATAAATGCCTGCCGCAGCAAGAATACCGGCTTGCCGCATACCGCCACCCAGCACCTTGCGCCATCGTCTAGCCTTGCGAATCAGTTCTGCAGGGCCGCATAAGACCGAACCAACTGGTGCCCCTAATCCCTTAGAGAGACAGATCGATACCGTATCAAAAAATTGCGTGATCACGGTCACGTCAACACCAAGACCAACGCTTGCATTAAATAATCGCGCGCCGTCTAGATGAAGTGACAAACCAGTACGATTGCAAAAACTCCTGGCGCTGTCCAAATATTTAATGGGGAGAGGTTGGCCTGCTTGCGTATTTTCTAAACACAGTAGCCTGGTACGAGCAAAATGTGGGTCGTCGGGCTTGATCGCGGCCTCTACCGCACCCAAATCCAACGTGCCATCTTTTTCGTAGTCCAATGGTTGAGGCTGAATGCTACCTAGCACCGCCGCACCTCCACCCTCATACTTATAGGTATGCCCTTGTTGGCCGACGATATACTCGTCGCCACGCTCGCAATGAACCAAAAGTGCGAGCAAATTGCTTTGAGTGCCACTTGCCACAAAAATTGAGGATTCCTTACCGCTCATCTGAGAAGCCAGAGATTCCAGTTCGTTTACCGTGGGGTCCTCGCCGTACACATCGTCACCAACTTCTGCAGACGCCATCGCTGCACGCATCTCAAGAGTGGGTTTGGTGACTGTGTCGCTTCGAAAATCAATCTTGCGTTCTAGGATGCTCATACACTAAGGAATATTTTTTTCATGATCGAATTAAAATTCAAAAAAACAATAGTAAGGCTTTAATCATAAATATTGAAGGAAATCTAGGTCTCCAACCCCAAAACACCAAGAATGAAGGCGTACTCAAACGCCATCTCTCTTAAAAAATCATAACGACCGGAGGCGCCACCATGCCCAGCATCCATATTTACGTTGAGAAGCAGTGGTCTTTCATCAGTTTTTAGCTCGCGCAAACGAGCAACGTACTTTACTGGTTCCCAATACATGACTTGGCTATCGTTTAGAGACGTTTGTACAAGCATGGCGGGATAGTTTTGAGGCACAATATTGTCATAAGGTGAGTACGAATTGATGTATTTGTAGTAAGGCTTCAACTTTGGATTACCCCACTCCTCAAACTCTCCGATCGTAAGAGGCAACGTCTCATCCAGCATTGTGTTGACCACATCGACGAATGGCACATCTGCCAGCACCCCACAAAACAATTCTGGCGCCATGTTGGTTACCGCTGCGACCAACAAGCCACCTGCGCTACCTCCTTGTATTACCAATCTATCCGGACCAGTATAGCCAGCAGCAATTAAATGTTTCGCACAAGCAATAAAATCAGTGAAACTATGTCGCTTAAGCAACATTTTTCCCTGATCATGCCAAGCCTCTCCTCGCTCTCCTCCCCCACGAACATGAGCAGTTGCAAAAATAACACCCCGATCTAATAACGATAACCTGGTTGAGCTAAAGTAAGGATCATTAGGAATACCATATGCGCCATACGCTGTGAGTACCATTGAGCTTAAGTGTTCACCGCGCATGGCCCGCTTATACACAATCGTAACAGGCACAACCGAACCATCCTCAAGCAGAACCTCAATCAGTTCAGTGGCATATTGAGATTGCAGGTAACCTTGTTTAACAATATCTTGCTTGAGCAATGTGGTTTTTCTAGAATCAAAGTGGTAGGCGTACACTGATTCGGGAGAAACATAGGACTCATATTCGAACAAATACTCGTCACAGTCATACTCCTCATTGTGATAGCCAGAAACGGAACATAAGTGTTCGGGTAATGGGATCTCTTGACTCGAAAAAGTTTTAAGGTCGACAACTCGAAGGCGCGAAAAACCTTGAAACCTCTCCTCAACGACCATATGACTTTTAAAGACATCAATATCGTCAATGACCAAATCCTCTTGATGCGGAATAACGTCCCCCCAGAACTTCTCTTGGGTAGCCTCCTCCCTAACAAACATTACTCGAAAATTTTTTGCCTGTTTATTAGTTAGAACGAAAAACCCAGCCTCACCATGCTCTACATAGTACTCATGGCATGATCTGCGCTTAGCAAAAACCCGCGCTCCTTTTAAAGGCTCATCCCCAGGAATATATAAAACCTCACTCGTCGTGCTACTCGATGAGTGAATAAATAAATACTTACCGCTCCGCGAGCGTGCAACTGACAAAGAAAAAAGAGGATCCTTCTCCTCATAAATAAACGACGTCTTGTCAGTTTCTATGTCTCTACGCCAAACCTGGAAGGGTCGTTTCGCCCGATCCTCCAAAACGACAAACAGATATCTCCCATCATTTGCCCACGCAAAAGAACGTACTCGATTATGATAAAGCGTTATCTCTTCCTTACCACTCATCGATCGGAGTCGTAACTCAAAATCTCGAAAACCCGTAAAGTCTATCGAATACGCTAAGTGCGTTGACCCCGGTTTGATTTCAACATTACCCAGACTCGCATAGGATCGCCCCTTGGACAGAACATTTAAATCAAGAACCGCATTTGGTCGAGTTGCAGCATTTTTTTTTCTATACAAAATTGGATATTGCTTACCTTTTTTCGTTTTAGAGAAATACAGAAAACCTTCTATTTGATAAGGAACACTTTCGTCATTTTCATTAATACGACTTAGAAACTCGCAAAATAATCGTTTCTGCAAATCACGACTGGGCTTCATCATCTCCTCGGCATAACGGTTTTCGGCCTCTAGATAAGCCCTAACTTCCTTGGATTTTTTCTTATGTACCCAGCGGTAAGGATCACTGCGTACTTCACCATGTAACGAGTACGTGTAAGAAGTTTTCTTAGGCGAAGGTGGGGAAATTGATTTTTTCATAGCAACTCACAACAGGGCAAACATGTCTTATAATAAGGTCTTAATAATAATTAAGAACTTAAGGTCAAAAATCTCAACCACTATGCCAAAAAAACCTTACGAATCGGACACAACGACGTTCATAAAGTCATTATTCAAAAAAAATCCTGAGCTGCGAGAAAAACAGCTGAAAGCAAGAAGCATTTGGTGGGATAGAGAACAAGACCTGACGGAACGATCTGATCTAGAAAAATCCAACGTCACTAAAAAACCCTACGAATATTACTAACATCGATTCATGCTGCGCAGCTCGGCAAACTCACAATACTGAGGAATGCGCGTCGCCACGAGGCTGACGATCCTCATGGCCGGCACCACAACCAAAAGGCACCCGAATCAGCAACACCTTGATCACTCAGACGGTGGTGGCGTTTTCGCTAATGACTTAATTTCAAGCACGTTGTAGTTGGGATCCATAACAAAAAACGTTTGCTGCTCGTACTCCGTACCACCAAAACGAATATAAGGCTCGTCTAAAAATCCCACAGTATTTATAACGCTTTCTTTGACTTTCTCAAAGACGTCCCGCTCGAGATGCACACCGAAATGCGGAACAGCGACAGCCCCCATCTCTACGTTGTGACGCTCTCCATGCATACTCGTCCTGGGGGTCGATGAATGGAGAGTTAACTCATTACCCCAAAAATTTATATCTACCCATTTACCTTCTTCAGAATTATCAGTCTCACAGAACAGAATCTCCGTATAAAATTTAACTGTCTCCGCAAGATCACCTGCCTCCACAGCACAGTGAAATATATTGCTCACTTTACTCTCCATAGTTTAGTTTTCCATGATTTTACTGACTTTTTAAGGTGAGTGTGCGTAGCGACCCTGATACAGTTTACCTGTAAGATTAAGAATATCATTGATATCCGCGAGTCGAATTGCTTACCGCCTAAATACAATTAAGTAACAAACAACCCAAATATGTAAAGAAAATATCAATTTAAAAACTTATATACATGACTTAACGTAAAATATTTAAAGTAAGCATCAAATTCAACAACTGTATTTGTTAGATTTAAGCAGAAATATAGAGATTAATATTACGGTTAAAGTGAACCTAAACTAAAAACTCAAGACGGAGAAGAAAATGAAAATCAACTTAATTCAAATTATGTTGGCATTTGCACTCGGTGCCCTAGCACCCCAGCAAGCTCTAGCCGATCATCACAAAAAAACGCTATGGGACGTCATCACGAATGACGATAGATTCTCTACGTTTGCAGTAATGGTTGAAGGCGCGAATGTCGAATATTTATTCAATGGGAAAACCATGATCAATGCCACCGTATACATCCCGACTAACGATGCCTTCGACACGATGCCTCAAGCCATGAATGCGGCACTACGATTTGCTGAAAATAGAGAACCACTGATTAAATTGATTAAAAGCCACTACTTTATAGGCACAGCAAACAACATGGAGGAAGGTGACTACCTCATGACCACCAACATTAACGGTGACCAAGTCAGAATCGAACAAGAGAAAAACTTGTGGGTTAAAGACATGGTCATTCAAAGCGAGCCAATCATGGTTGGAGATAATAAAATAGTTCCTGTCGACTGTGTGATGTTCGTGCAGCCGAGCACATCTGACTATCGCCTTAACGTCCAACAACAAGAGGACTACCTGCTCACTTCTTGCTGTTTGAGAACCATGAACGAAGTAGCCGCTTTCGTGAAAAGCAATACTTTTTTTGAAGCTCCGTGATCTGAAATACTGTTTCGATAGCGAGCAGTCCAGATTATATCTGGACTGCTCAAAGTATTTCCGATAGGTAATAGAGTTCATATTTTTGGACCCCACACAATTCAACGCCAGATCAATGATCAAATAAACGCGTATGAACGTGCCGGCAATTAAAAACTCGCTAACTGACCGACATTACAAGACCAGTGAAACTATCCATCCTTGACCAAAGCCCGATTATAAAAGGGCACTCCCCCAATACAGCGATTACCGAAACTGTTAATTTAGCGAAAATAGCCGACGAACTTGGGTTTTATCGTTACTGGCTAGCAGAGCATCACAACATGAGAGGACTAGCCAGCTCATGTCCAGAGATACTACTCACAGCGATTGGGCAGCAAACCAAACGTATTCGGATTGGGACTGGCGCAGTTTTACTTCCTTACTACAGTGCAGCTAAAATTGCTGAAATGTTTCGCATGCAGGAGGCTTTATGCCCTGGCCGCATCGATCTTGGCATTGGTCGCGCGCCAGGCGGTGACATGCTAACGGCAAAAGCAATCAATGAAAACTCCCTCTATTCCATAAATGAATTTCCCAAGCAAGTAGTTGATCTTGTTGGCTGGCTCCGCGACGAGTTAGGTGAAGACCATCCATTCAATTCAGTCAAAGCAATGCCGCAAGGTGACACCTGCCCCGAAATCTGGTTACTCGGGTCTTCCGACTATAGCAGCGCTCTTGCTGCACACCTCGGGGTTCGCTTTGCTTTTGCCCATTTTATTAATCCATTTGGTGGCAATGCCGTAAGCCGACAATATCGTGCAACGTTTTCCCCATCCTTTCTCGAGACACAACCAACTTCGATGGTTTGCATTTTCGTTATTTGCGCAGAGTCTCATGAAGAGGCTGAATATCTTGCCTCATCAATAGACCACAGGCGCGTCATGATGGCAACGGGGAAAGAAGGGGAAATACTTCCCAGCGCAGAAGCTACACAGTGGCCATACTCAGAGCAAGAACAACAAATTATCCAAAGAGAGCGTAGCCGAATTGTTTTGGGCACGCCTGAAAGTGTCAAACAGCAATTATCTGAAATCAAGAACGACTTTCAGGCCGATGAGCTGATGATCCTTACAATCACGGGAGACTATGGTACCCGCATCAAATCATACGAACTCATCGCTGAGGAATTTGGGCTCCACTGACTAGCGCCTAACGCTTCTAACCTTTAGGACGCCTCAATCATCTGAGCAATAGCTAATATTCGGTACATAGAGCGCACAACAGGTAGCTCAATCAATTCACCATCTATAACCACCAAACCAGTATCACTGCTCTCAAATGCCTCACACACTTTCCGCGCTCGATCAATGTCATCTTGAGAAGGTGTGAAAAGTTGATTAATGACGGGGAGCTGCTTTGGGTGAATGGCTGCTCGGCCGGTAAAACCGAGATCTCTACTTGATGTGGTTTCCCGTTCTAACCCATCACTATCCATCAAATCTAAGTACGGCACATCGAGTAAATCAATACCGGCACTTGCCGCAGCATGAACCAAACGCGACCGAGTGTAGAGTAGTGATTGCCAATCTCTCTTACACCTAAGATCTGCTGACATATCTACCCCGCCTAAAATTAGAGAGGTGACACGCGAGCACGAGCGTGCGATCTCAAGCGCATACTCTAATGCTGCATTCGTCTCAATGATCACGCAAAAACTCAAATGCCTGGTGTTTTCAGTGGAGAGCAAATCGTCAAGAATACGAATTTCGTTTGCAGATTTAATCTTGGGTAACATTAAAGCGTCCGGGGGGTACTTTAAATCAAACAAGGAATCTAAATCACTCAACCCATGCCGAGTCGTAATGGGATTTATTCGAACCATTGTCTCCGATGAGCTTTCATATTTTTTTGAGAATAAATCCATCGTGAGTTCTCTAGATTCATCCTTCCTGTGCAGTGCCACTGCATCTTCTAAGTCGATGCAAACAATATCCGCGGATTCACTCAGCGCCTTTAGAAACATGTCTGGGCGGAGGCCGGGTACGAACAATAGGCTGCGTCGTGCCCTCTTTATTTTTTCAATGGTCATAGATACGTCCTAAATTAGTTACAAAAATATGAAGCTCTATTCAGCACCAACGGGAGGGCCTTGGCTAGAGCCCTTTCTTGTGCCTCGCCTCTTAATATCTACTCTGCGTATCAGAAAAACTATGGGAATCGCCATGAACGAAGCTATGGCAAGCACGAAAAAGCTCGCGATATACCCTTGTAATTGAGACTGCCTATCCACTTCCTTCTCCAATACAGCCAGCGAATTTAATGTCTCGAGTGAATATCCTTCGCTAGCGACCGGCGTATTAGTCAAAGCATCATTGAATACATTAACGTGCTCTACTAGCTCTGACCTTCCAGTAGCACCTGCGTATATAAAAATCGCGAGCATCAAGGAAACACCAACACTGCTAAACATCGTACGAATCAAATTAAACACTGCTGCCCCCTCATTTCTTTTAGCCGCGACCACTCGAGAGAATGCCACAAGCTGTGCCGGCACCATCAAAATACCTGATCCGATACCACTGACAAAACCAGTCCACAGAATTGGCCACACACCGACGTCACTAGTCCAAAAAGCAATGGTGAGAGATGATGTGCCCAGACAAGTCAAACCAAACGCTATCTGAATACGCACATTAACAATACCCGCGATGCGGTTACTGATAAACATAGCTAAAAGAACCCCAATCCCTCTAGACGACTGGAGAAACCCGACGTCAACGATCTCATACCCAATGAGTCCCTCGAGAAAAGCCGGGAGGAGAACCATTGGCGGCACTGTCAATAAACCGTAAAAGGCAACCAGAACTAATGCCAGAAAAAAGTTTCTTTCGAGAAATAATTTCGGGTCTAGAAACGGGTTTTTTTTCATTATTACATGTGCGTTAAACATATATAACGCGACCAATGCAAGACAGCCCTCGAAAATTATTTCACCCGACTCAAACCAATCGAGACGCTGACCTCGGTCCAGCATCATCTGGAGCGATGCAATACCAATCGCCAATGTCAGAAACCCAAACCAATCTAACTTGTCCTTTATTTTTCTGGGAACATCTTTAGGTAAAAATAACAGGCAACCAATCAGCGCTGCTATGCCAAATGGAATGTTAATAAAAAATATATATCTCCACGACAAATATTCAGTGAGTACTCCCCCAAGAATAGGTCCGATAAAGGACCCTGCCCAACCAATACCCCAGATAGCCATTGCTTTGGGGTGCTCTTCTTCAGGAAAAGCATCAAGCATAATTGCTAGCGACAACGGTACCAAAAAGGCTCCACACATACCTTGAGCAATACGAGCAATAACCTCGAAAGTGAGCGTACTGACCGAACCACAGACGATCGAAGACAAAACGAATCCGGCAACAGCTAAAACATAAACCCTTTTTCTTCCAAAGCGATTACTCAACCACCCCGCCAGAGGAATCATGATTGCTGACGCGACAATATAAGAAGTAATCACCCAACTAATTTGATCTTGGGTTGCCGAGAACGCACCTTGCATATGCGGCAAAGCGACTACTGCAATCGTCCAATCGATTGAATACAACAAGGAGGCAAGCACGACAGACATGCTAATTAAATATGGATGTTCAGCTCCTCGATTAACAGTGTTTTCAACTTCCGCCATTACCCTAATAACTTAGATTCAGAAAAAATTTAAGGTTTTAAAAAATCAGGTAACCACCCCCGAGTCACGAGTCGGTCTATTGGTCCGGGCAACCCTCTGCTAACACCAGTGCTCACACCAACAGTAACCGTCATTCCTGCTCGCAGTGGTGGATAGCCATCGGGCTGCTCCACGACAATATGAACTGGGAGTCGCTGCACAACCTTCACCCAGTTTCCTGTCGCGTTTTGCGGGGGTAGGATCGCGAACTCAGCACCAGTAGCTGGCGCAATAGTAGAGACAAAGCCCGCCCATTGAACGTTAGGGTAGGCGTCTAAGCTAATCTCGACTTTTTGACCCACTTCCATCCAAGTAAGCTGTGTCTCCTTGAAATTAGCTTCAATCCATAAACGATCACTCGAGATAATGCTAAAAATCGATGTCCCACGATTCACATACTCTCCGGCTTGGAGCTTCATATTGCTCACAATGCCACTGACCGGCGCATACACAAATGAATCTTTTATACCTAAGTCAGCTTTGTCAAAGCTCGCCATCGCCTCTAAATATTTAGGATGTTTCTCTGGGCTCAACTGTGGATCACCCAATAAACCGGCCAGCACTTTTTTTGATTTCTGATCCAACGTCATCAGATGCGCCTTAGCCAATTCGAGCTTGTGCAGAGCCTCATCATATTGATCAGCACGGCCCATACCGTGCTCCCGCAATTTCTCCTGACGCTCAAGTTGCTTCATTTCGAAGGCAATCATTGATCGCACTTCCTCTTTCTCGACT
>CAJXPC010000034.1 GCA_913057845.1 uncultured Pseudomonadota bacterium | reverse complement strand
GATCTACACCTCTCTATTCGTCGGCAGCGTCAGATGTGTATAAGAGACAGTCCAGGGACATCAATACCCTTTTAGACTATCGTTTCAAACGAATTTTTCGCGCTAAAAATGGTGAGAATGGTCAGGGCAAAGACTGTTATGGTCGATCAGGTAATGATCTCTACCTAGAAGTTCCCATGGGCACAATCATTTACGATGAAGCCGACAACTCCGTAATTTTTGATCTAAGCCAAGATGGGCAAACGGAACAACTATGCAAAGGAGGCAAAGGGGGGCTCGGCAATATACACTTCAAGTCGAGCATCAACCGTGCGCCGAGGCAGTTCACCAATGGCGAACTCGGCGAAACCAGGATGATTCGTATGGAGCTTAGTGTTCTTGCGGACGTTGGCTTGTTAGGATTTCCAAATGCGGGGAAATCGACCCTCATCACTTCGGTATCCGCTGCGAAGCCCAAAGTAGCCGACTATCCATTTACGACATTACATCCTCATTTAGGAGTTGTGCGCTCTGGATTTAGAGGCAGCTTTGTAATCGCAGATATACCCGGGCTAATTGCTGGCGCCTCGGAAGGCGCAGGACTGGGACATCAGTTCTTAAAGCATCTGCAACGAACTAAATTATTAGTTCATGTAATCGACATAGGCACCGAATACCCTGATACAGACTCAATCGCGCAAGGAGCTAACGATATATGTCTCGAATTACAAAAGTATGATGAAGCACTATTTAAGAAACCAAGGTGGATTGCATTAAATAAAATAGACTTAATTCCTAAGGAGGAACAAGGAGCGTTTGTTGCGGAGATATCCGCCGCCCTCAAAAAAGGACTCGCCGATAGCTCGCGGATTTTTCCAATCTCATCGCTATCCGCAGAAGGCACTCCAGCGCTTATTAATAGCATCATGGAATACATGAGTAAACTAGAAGAAGACAAGAACGAATCCCATTAATTGAGTCCTTACGAGAGATGAACACTAAGGCGCACCACAACAAACGAATCGTCGTTAAAATTGGCAGTAGCCTGATTACGGCCAATGGCCAAGGGCTTGACTTGCCTGCACTTAGGGAGTGGACTCGACAAATCGTAAAGATCAAAAAAGAAGGATCTGAAATCGTTCTCGTCTCCAGTGGAGCGGTCGCCGAAGGCATGCTTCGTTTGGGCTGGAAAGTGCGGCCCACCATGATTCATGATCTTCAAGCAGCAGCCGCAGTCGGGCAGATGGGCTTAATCAGAGCCTATGAAGACGCCTTTCAGGCCTTAGGGTTACACACCGCTCAAATTTTACTAACCCATGATGATTTGGCTAACAGAACGCGATATTTAAATGCTAGATCCACACTGCGCACATTGATAGATCTGGGCATTGTGCCGATTGTGAACGAGAACGACTCGATCGCAACCGAAGAAATTAAGTTTGGTGATAATGACACTTTAGCTGCACTCGTTGCGAACTTGGTTGAGGCGGATACGCTCATCATTCTTACCGATCAAGATGGCCTCTTCACTGGCGACCCAAGAACATCTCAAGATGTTCAAAAAATTGATGTAGCTGACGCAGGTGACCCCTCACTGGAACAAATGGCGACAGGTAATGGCTCCAACCTAGGCAGCGGCGGCATGCTCACAAAATTGCGTGCGGCAAAACGAGCTGCGCGCAGCGGGACGCATACCGTCATCGCCAACGGGAAAGAATCAGATGTCTTATTGCGCATTCTATCTGGGGAAAAGATTGGCAGCAGACTGAATGCCTCCAAGCCTGTGATGACCGCCAGAAAACAATGGCTCAGTAATCATTTACAAGTTCGCGGCACACTCACTCTTGATGAAGGGGCAATACACGCCATAACCATAAATCATAAAAGTTTATTACCCATAGGTGTTACTAGTATTCAAGGAGACTTCGATCGAGGCGATGTTGTAGCTTGCGCCAACGCGTCGGGGAAAGTCATTGCCTACGGACTCATCAACTACAATTTCACAGAAATAAACAGGATAAAAGGGCTTCCCTCTGAACAAATAGCAAAGGTACTCGGCTATGTGGATGATCTAGAACTCATTAATAGAGATAATCTGGCGCTTGACGACTAAGAATTAGGCGCCCCAACCATAATCATTGGCTTAGCCGACCCTTCTTTTTGCTCATTTCTCCCTTCTTGAAGAGCACCTTTAATTGCCGCTCATCTAATAAATTGGCACCGTCGATACAAATATAATATTTTAACAAATCCCCTCGATAACCATTAGCCGTTTGGTAAAATGCTCCCCGCCATTGAGGATTTTTAACAGGCATCCACGCCTTATCGAACCCGAAGCTTGAGGCATAAAACTTGTACTCCGCGGTTTCACAGCGAAACCCCTCATAGGTTATGTTCTCACTGCCTTTGGGAGAGACCGTAAGTAAAACCATACGGACAACCCCATCCTCTCCCAGCTGAATTGAAGAGACATCAACGAGAAACCGAAAACCGGACTGACTTGTTGTCTGAAAAAGACTGAACCGGTTTTTTTGAGGGGGTGGTGGCAAATCAATGCCCAACTCATTCCAATGTTGTGATCTCTCGTATTTTTCCTTTGTATTTATAGATCCGTCCTGTTTATACCGACCTGACTCATCGGTTTGAGCATGCGCATCGATTTGAATGCTAGAAACGGCGCACGCCAAGACCAGGCCTAAGCCTATGATGCCCAAGACCAGCGAGTTTAATCTCTCTAAAAAAAAGCACATATCAACTTTCTGAAAAACACATCTAACTTTAAGAATAGATGTATTGACGGGTCAGTGGATGGAAGACTTTACCTGAAGCAAAGGGCTTTGTGCCCAATATCAGAAAAATAGAACCCCGTCCGCGATCAAAGATCGTGAGTCGACCCAGCCATATACATTCTCCAAATATATTGCCGGCCTTCCTCAATTAAAGCCATCCCTTTGGACTCTAGGCGATCAACCCAGTAACGAGACTATATTGGTGCAACTTTCAAGGTCATTCTCAACTATCCGCAATCAAATCACTCACTAAAGAGTCGCGGGAGCTTTCAGACACCTCTTCAATTTCTACCGTGTAGTTAGGATGATCTATTCCAATACTTAGCGATGATCCGTGAAGAAGCGACCTCCTCATATCATTCGTGAGCTCAAATCTAAGAAAATGCACCGCAGAGGTTTTCTCAGCATTTTCACGGTCCAAGTCCTCATCCGCAAAAGGAAAAACCTTATCAAATCCAGGAACCTTCACCCAAACACGATCTTCAAGATCAATGAGCTTCGATAGAGCAACTTTTCTCTCAGCCTCATCAGGGTATTCAATTAACAACGTCGCCTTCCAGTTACCTCCGTCTGGAACCAAGGGCAGATAAGCGTGCAATTCCTCATTGATGGCTTCTTCTTCAAAAATTCGTTCTACCCGAAGCATTTCCTGAACTTGATATTGAACGGTTAAGGCATCCTCAAATAATAAGGTCACATGCTCACCCAAATATATTTTCCTATTTTTTTTATGCTCCATAACTTCTGCACGAAACAAGGATCTACGCGTCGCATATTCTTCTAGTGACATCAAGCTTGATCTATTCAACATTTATTTCTCTCCAATTCTTATAAACCGTAAGCAATACGCAATAACGTAATGGGATGACGTTTTTTGACGTCACTCACACCATGTTTCTCTTCTATACCTTGTACGATATGGGTCGCAGCAATGGCACAATCCGAACTGATGTACTGCGGCGCTTCCTCATTCATCTGACGAAAAACTGGCCGACCAATTTTCATCGAATCGGCGTAGTATTCCTTCTTGACGCCCCATGTGCCGTCATGTCCAGAACACCGCTCCACGGTATTGACCGTGGTACCTGGGACTCGCTCTAACATTTCCTTAGTCTTTAAACCAATATTTTGCACACGCAAATGACAAGGTACGTGATACGAAACCTGCCCTAACGATTCTTTAAAATCCTTATTGAGAAGACCGTCACGATCACGCAGCACAAAATATTCGAATGGATCAAACATGGCTTTCGCCACCAACCGGACATCTTCATCATCGGGGAAAAGCAGTGGTAACTCCTGCTTGAACATCAAAGTACAAGAGGGCACAGAGGTCATGAGCGCATAACCTTCCCGAGCATACTTAACCATCTGAGGAATATTTTTTTCTTTTAAGCTTTTAACAGCGTCAAGGTCGCCCAACTCCAGCTTAGGCATACCGCAACAAGCCTCTTTTTGAACTGCGACAACCGGGATTTGATTATGTTCGAGCACCTTAAATAGGTCGTCACCAATATTTGGCTCATTGTAGTTCACGTAGCACGTAACAAACACAGCCACTTTTCCAGGGGTCCTCTGGCCTTCTTGGGGGGAGGTCACGCTTACTTCAGGCAATTGGGACCGGAACGTTTTTCCCGCATATTTTGGCAGCTGGCGATCCTTATGAATGCCAAGTGTTTTGTCCATAACAGAGCGCGTCACCTTGTTCGTGTTAACGGCATTGATCGTCTGAACAACCACAGGGATAGACGAAAGTTTCCCCAGCGCATCCGTACTCGACAATAATTTATCTCTAAAGTTTGTCTGACCGTTTTTAAATTTCTGCGCCTTCGCGCGCAACATTAGGTGGGGGAAATCAACATTCCATTCGTGCGGCGGCACATACGGACATTTGCTCATATAACACATGTCGCACAGATAGCACTTATCAACTACTTTTGAATAATCCTCTTTAGCGACACCGTCCACCTCCATCGTGGCGCTTTCATCAATCAAATCAAAGAGTGTTGGAAAAGCCGTGCATAGGTTGACGCAACGCCGACACCCATGACAAATATCAAATACGCGCTCCATTTCTTCATGCAGCGGTTCTTCCTTATAGAACTCCTCATCCTCCCATTTAAGAGGATGTCGCGTTGGTGCTTCTAGACTACCTTCTCGCATAAAACGTCCGCCGTAAAATACCCATTCAATAAAAAAGCGTGAGCATGAATTAACTCAGGCTCACGCTTCCTACAACCCAATTAAACTGATGAACTCAGAATTAATCCTCTAGTGCATCCAGAGCTTTTTGGAATCGGTTCGCATGGGACCGCTCTGCTTTAGCGAGCGTCTCAAACCAATCTGCGATTTCATCAAAACCCTCATCACGAGCTGTTTTTGCCATTCCAGGATACATATCCGTGTACTCGTGTGTTTCACCCGCGACTGAAGCAGTCAAATTAAGTCGTGTACCACCGATGGGTAATCCGGTAGCTGGGTCACCAACCTGCTCTAAATATTCGAGATGACCATGAGCATGCCCAGTCTCACCTTCAGCAGTAGAACGGAATACTGTCGCTACGTCATTTTGACCCTCAATGTCCGCCTTGTTCGCGAAATACAAATATCGTCGATTTGCTTGTGACTCGCCTGCAAACGCGTCTTTTAGACTTTGTTCCGTCTTTGATCCTTTTAACCCAGCCATTTATAAACTCCCTTTCGATTTTAATTTACTGATAATTATTGCTTCCCAGGTCCTATCGTGCCGTGAAAACAACTAATCCTTGATACCTGGACCATCAAACTTTAGACAAGTTCTAAATTTTTGATATCTGCAGTGTATTTTTACAAGATCTTTCTGTCAATCAGGAGGCATCGAAAATGAAACTGTTTTCCGTGTTTATTTCCATGCTTTTTTTACGGACTTTGGGGGGCGAAAATACGAATCATTGAGAAAAAACTCTAATTTCTCATTCCCCTCCCAACAACCTGGCAGCCCAAGCATCGGTAACGGTGAAAAGTTGCGTCCAGAACTAAACAATTCTCCATTCGGAATCATTTGGGATAACTCAGCATCGATGACTGCTGTCGAAAGCGCTGAGCAACCCACTGGGTACTCGAGTATCAATGCTTTACCCGTCATCCCCACATATGGATTCATCGCTTTTTCCAGCAATGCATGTCCAAAAATGCTGAATGACATATCTTGCATCACCTCACCACGAGATTCATAAAAAATTTCAACCCACTTAAAATCCTTTAACAGTCGGTTCAACCCAGGGTTTCGGGACACAACGATCACTCCGTCTTCATCAAAAATCGTTAGTGCATCCCCTTGAGGTGACCGCCCTCTCTCCACATCATTCTGTAGGACTGCGAAATGTCGCGCATTGAGCGCCGCCTTTGACCTAGGAAATAACAACCACACCAGGGCATTCAATAAATCGTGCCAATTTTGAGGTCTCACTTGCACCTCTCCAGTCAAAAAAGTACGCTGTTCGAAACCTGCCTCAAACACCTTTGGCCTCTGCAATTGAGGCACAAAATTAATGTCGGCCCCGTTCGCATTCACAATGGGGGCAGATTGCTGCGCAACGAGTCGATTCAGCTCCTGACACGTAGGCCAATTGGCTGAATTTAAGTTTGAGAGATAAATTTTGATATCTTCACAAAATTTACTCCCTAATAATCTTTTTCGGCCCTCTAAATAATCCACTGGCTTACGGCGTTAAAATAGCTTTTGATAATGATAGCTCAGATAGAGTGACAATAAATATTAAGGATTGATACGCTCAGTGGACCAAATTGAATGTGTAGTCGTTGGCGCAGGAGTGATTGGCCTATCGATTGCCCGCGCATTAGCGCTAGAAGGCAGGGAAGTACTCATTATGGAAGCCGAAGATACGTTTGGCACCCATACCAGCTCGAGAAATTCTGAGGTTATTCATGCGGGTATTTATTATCCAAAAGACTCGCTGAAAGCAACTCTTTGCGTTCAGGGGAAAAAACTGCTCTACGAGTACTGTGAACTTCGTGATATTCCGTTTAAACGCGTTGGAAAATTAATTGTCGCAACAAACGAATCAGAAATTGAAACGGTGACACAATATATCTCTAAAGCAGCTGAAAATGGAGTGAATGACCTCACATGGCTCGACCAAAAAGAGGCCTTAGAACTTGAACCCGAAATCCAATGCGCTGGCGCTGTGTTCTCTCCCTCGACCGGGATTATCGACTCTCATGCTTACATGCTCAGTCTGTTGGGAGATGCAGAGAATGCGGGGTGCATCGTCGCCTATCACACCTCCATCGAATCCATTGACCCCGACGAGCATGGATTCACTCTAAAGACCGGCGGCTCTCACGCACATAAACTTCATACTAAACTCTTAATTAATGCGGCAGGGTTACGGGCATGTGATGTCGCCAACGCGATCACGGATTTAGACAAAGCACTCATTCCAACCCCCTACTTTGCCAAGGCTCACTATTACTCACTCTCCGGTCGAAATCCGTTCAAACACCTCATTTACCCAGTAGCACACGAAGCTTTTCTCGGCGTCCATGTCACAGTAGATATGGGCGGGAACGCTCGGTTTGGTCCAGATCTCGACTGGATACCAGACATAGATTACGCATTTGATAATTCTCGAGAAACATTGTTTTATGATGCCATTCGCCGCTACTGGCCCTCAGCAAATCAAAAACAACTCCAACCAGGATACACCGGCATCAGGCCAAAAATATCTGGCCCTGGAGAGCCGGCTGCGGATTTTATGGTTCAATCTGAAAAGGACCACCACCTGAGAGGACTCGTTAATCTGTTTGGGATCGAATCGCCAGGATTAACTGCCAGTTTAGCGATAGCTGAATTGGTCAAAGAACTATTAGTCAGGGACGCTTAGTAGACGCGTCGAGAACCACCTCAGATCAATATGAATCGGTATCAAAATCATGCCTAGGAAGTCAACTATTTTTTTGCTGAGCATCTAATAGATCCAGGGCGACGTCAACAATCATATCCTCTTGGCCACCGACCATCCTCCTGCGCCCAAGCTCCACCAAAATATCGATCGTTTTTAATCCATACTGTTTCGCAGCTTTCTCGGCATGTAATAAAAAGCTTGAATAAACCCCGGCATAACCAAGTGCTAACGTTTCACGATCAACCCTGACCGGTCTGTCTTGTAGCGGCCGCACGATATCCTCTGCAGCATCAATTAGCTTATAAAGATCACAACCATGGTTCCAACCAAGACGATCCGCCGCCGCGATAAAAACTTCTAATGGAGCGTTTCCTGCCCCGGCACCCATACCCGCCAAACTCGCATCTACTCGATCACAACCCTCCTCAACCGCCACGATTGAATTGGCAACTCCAAGACTAAGGTTATGATGCGCGTGCATACCAGTTTGCGTCTCAGGTTTAAGGACATCCTTAATTGCCCTAAAACGATCGCGCACATCATTCATATTCAGGGCTCCTCCTGAATCGACCACATACACACATACAGCGCCATAACTTTCCATAAGCTTGGCTTGCTGAGCGAGACCGGAAGGACTGTTCATATGACTCATCATCAGAAAACCAACCGGCTCCATTCCGATCTCTCGAGCGTATTCAAGATGCTGTCGAGAAATATCGGCCTCTGTACAGTGAGTCGCCACACGAACAACTCGCGCGCCAGCATCAAAGGCCGCCTTTAAATCATGCACGGTACCTATACCAGGGATCAATAACGTAGCCACTTTAGCGACTGATAATTCTTCAGCAGCCGCTGCGATCCACTCAACATCTGTGTGACGTCCGAATCCGTAATTAAATGACGATCCTTGTAGACCATCACCGTGCGCCACCTCAATTGAATCCACGTTCGCTTCATCTAAGGCTCTAGCTATTTTTTTAACATGCTCAATGCTGTACTGATGACGTATCGCGTGAGAACCATCCCGCAGCGTGACGTCAGAGATATATATTTTTTTATTCATATTTGTATTCCCCAGTTCAAACAACAGATGGTGACAACTGCAATAATCTCTCTGCAAGTTTTTCGCCTGTCGCGAGCGCCGCTGACGTCATGATGTCGAGATTTCCGGCATAAGAAGGTAAATAATGAGCCGCTCCTTCAACTTGAAGAAACACCGTAGTCTTAATGCCGCTGATCTGCCCGACGCCAGAAATATGGCACGGGTTATCGGGAACAAATTCTTCGAATTGAACACGCTGTTTGAGACGATACCCAGGGACATACGCATGAACCTTAGCGACCATGTCCTCAATGGCTTGCTCAATTTTTACAGTATCAACTTTCGAAGACAAAACATAAACCGTATCCCGCATGAGCATTGGTGGCTCTGCTGGATTCAAAACAATAATCGCCTTTCCTTTTCTAGCTCCGCCAATAACCTCAAGTCCTTTCGAGGTGGTTTCCGTGAATTCGTCGATATTTGCACGAGTTCCAGGCCCTGCTGAACGACTGGAAATTGATGCAATTATTTCAGCGTAGTGAACCTCAGCCACACTGGAGACCGCAGCCACAATCGGGATAGTAGCCTGCCCGCCACACGTCACCATATTCACGTTCAACTCATCGAGGTGTTGCGTTAGATTAACCACCGGCACGCAATACGGACCAATTGCCGCTGGCGTCAAATCCACCATCCTTACGCCAGGTTTAACAGTCCGAATAAGTCGATCATTCTCAATGTGTGCGCTGGCCGAAGTCGCATCGAACACCAGATCGATCCCCGACATAATATCGTGGCCTGTCAATCCCGAAACACCTTCAGAAGTTGTCATAACACCAAGTCGTCTTGCTCGCTCCAAGCCGTCCGACTTCGGATCGATGCCAACCAAAGCTGCCATTTCGATGAATTGACCCTGACTCATGATCTTCATCATCAAATCTGTACCGATATTGCCAGATCCAATAATCGCTGCTTTGACTTTTTTCATCATCTATGCCCCCCCGTGATTTCTTTGCTAAACAGCACCCTAAGCAATAGTTTTGAAGGTCGCTTATATTGAGCGCCCTGCAAAGAGGTACGTTTTGAGACATTATAATCACCTAAACACGTTCCTGTAATTTCGCCTCAAAGAATTGAAATAGCGCTAGAACATAATATCTTCTATCAATTTAAGACAAGGTTATCATCATGAATCAGTTAGACATGAAGGGAAGGACAGCGATTGTGACTGGAGGCGCCTCAGGCATTGGCGAAGCAACAGTCCGAAGAATGATCTCGTCTGGAGCAACCGTGATCATTTGGGATATGCAAACGGACAAGTTTAAACAATTCGAAAAACTATCACGGTGCATCAAAGTCAATATTGCCGATGAGGCCGACGTACATCGCGCGCTTGAGGAAACACTCGAGTCTCACCCCAAGATCGACATTCTAGTTAACTCAGCTGGCATTAACGGTGTTAATGAAGTGTTACACAAGTACCCTACTGATATTTGGAGACAAGTGATCGACGTCAATCTAATCGGTGTTTTCCTCGTCTGTAAAGCAATCGTACCCCACATGATTGAAAACTCGTATGGACGAGTCGTCAACGTCTCTTCAGTGGCAGGTAAAGAAGGTAACCCAACCGCATCGGCTTACTCTGCATCAAAAGCTGGCGTCATTGCGCTGACGCGGTCGTTGGGCAAAGAACTCGCGACGTCAGGTGTGCTCGTGAATGCCGTGACACCAACGACTGTCGACACACCACTTCTCGAACAAGTGCCACAAAGTCTGTCTCTTATACACATCTCCGAGCCCACGAGACCTCTCTACATC